>NZ_JAYGID010000042.1:0-7085 GCF_034931685.1 Synechococcus sp. CCY9202 | reverse complement strand
CAGGGCGACACGCTCGCCAACAGCCCACCCCCAAAAGCGATGAACGGAAGAAGAACCGTGGGGCCTGCGGGGCTGGCCCGATCTCCACCGGGCAGGGGGAACGGCCGCAGGCTGGCCAGTCGCCGCCAGCGCAGCAGCGGTTCCGCTGGATTCCGGGCCGGTTTCCCTGCAGGATGCAGCCCAGGCTTTGCGGCCGGATCGATCGCAGGTCCACCGGCTTCGAGCAGCAGCAGTTCGCAGCCCCAGAGGGGCGCTGCAGGCGCACTGCCGGATGCGGGCTCGGAGCCTGATCCAACCCCGAGGCCGAGGCCGTCGCAGACCAGCAGCAGCAGCGGCGCCTGCTCCAGGCAGGCCGCCAGGCCGTGTTCGGCCACCACCGCCAGGCCATGGGCCAGATGGTGCGGCACCGGGCACAGCCGCACGCTCTCTGCCAAGCCCTGGCCCGGTGAGGCCGTAGCCACCAGATCAGCGGCGATCTGGTGGCTGCGGTAATCCGGATGGCTGTCGCAGAGGAGCGTGAGCGGCGGCCCCTTCGACGCCGGCCGGACGCTCACCATCTCCGCCGCCGCCTGCCGCAGACGCCGGCTCTGGCGAGGATTGTCGAGATCGCCCAGATGGGGTGCCAGCCACACCTGCCCGTCCCTGGCGAGGGCCGGCGCACATTTGAGATCGCCGCCCAGGGCCAACCGCACCTCCCCTATGGCCATGGGTGGCGTTGCCGTGATCGGCAGGGCTTCGGGGGCGTAGCCACGGCCGCGACGCAGCAGCACCGGTCGGCCCTCGATCAGCTGCAGCACCGAATCGTCCAGGGGCCGGACGATCGGCCGGTTGTGCACCAGGAAGGCATCGGCGATGCCGGCCAGCCGGTCCACCGCCTCAGGAGGCGCGATACAGAGTGGCTCGCCACTGCGGTTGCCGCTGGTGGCCACCAAGGGTTTACCGAAGGCCGCGGCAAGCAGGTGGTGCAGCGGTGAAGCCGGCAGCATCACCCCCAGGCACGGACTGCCCGGCGCCACCGCCTCGGGCAGCGCTGGTTCCTGGCGGCCACTGGCGTGGGCCCGGCGGCCCCCGTGGCGCCGCAGCAAGACGATCGGGGCCGCCGCACTCTCCAGCACCGCCCGCTCCGCTGGTGTCAGCTGAACCAGGGGCTCGATCCAGCTGGCGGAGTCCACCAGCAGGGCAAAGGGCTTATGGGGCCGCTGTTTGCGTTGCCGCAGCCGCTGCAGCGCCGCTGGATCAGTGGCGTCCACCAGCAACTGGAAGCCCCCCACCCCTTGCAGGGCCAGGATGCCGCCGCGGCGCAGCACCGCCACGGCAGCGGCGATCGCACCGCTGGTTCCCTGACATCCACGACCTGAATCCTCCGTGGGTTGGCTGCCATCGGCAGGCCAGAAGGCCAGCCGGGGCCCGCAGGTCGGGCAGCCGGTCGTTTCGGCATGGAAGCGGCGGTCGCTGGGGTCGTCAAACTCCCGCTGGCACGCCTGGCAGAGCGGAAAGCCGGCCAGGGTGGTGTGGGCACGGGCGTAGGGCTCGGCGGTGGCGATGCTGTAGCGCGGCCCGCAGGCGCTGCAGCTGATGAAGGGATAGCCGTGGCGGCGGTTGGCGGGTTCGTTCAGCTCCGCCAGGCAGGCGCGACAGGGGGCCTGGTCGGCGGCCAGGGCCGGCGCGAACAGGCTCTCCTTCAGCCAGTGCGGCGGCTGATGCCCGAGCCGGATTCCCCTGGGGTCGCAGCCTGGTGCGGGGGGCGGGCCCCAGTGGGGTTGAAGCGACTCCAGGCGAGCCGGCGCGGGTAACTCCCTGGGCAAGATTTCCAGAAAGCGCTCCAGCGCCGAGCGACAGCCACTGAGCTGCACCACCACCGCGCCGCTGTGGTTGTCCACCACGCCACAGAGATCCAGGGCGGTGGCGAGGCGGTGCACGCAGGGCCGGAAGCCCACCCCCTGCACCACCCCGTGGCAGTGGAGGGTGAGCGTGGCCTCAGGGGCGGGCGCCATGGAGCCGGGCTGGGGCCGTGCCGGCAGACAGGTCAGCGCCCCATGGCACAGAAGAACCGCGCAGGGCGGCCAGCAGAGCGTCGACTCCGGCGCCCGTCCGCGCCGAGACCTCGAGCACGGTTGCCGCCGGTGCCACCTGGCGGATGTGGCGATGCAGCAACGGCAGGTTCACCCCCACTGCTTCCGCCAGATCGATCTTGCTGATCAGCACCAGATCGGCAGCCACGAAGGTGGCGGGGTACTTGAGCGGCTTGTCCTCCCCCTCGGTCACCGAGACCAGCACCACCCTTAGCTGCTCGCCCAGGTCGTAGGCGGCGGGGCAGACCAGATTGCCGACATTCTCGATCAGCAGCAGCTCAAGCGTCTCCAGCGCCAGGCCATGGAGGGCGCGGTGCACCATGGAGGCGTCGAGATGACAGGCCTGCCCGGTGGTGATCTGCACGGCGTCGAGGCCGACGGCACGGAGGCGCGTGGCGTCGTTGTCGGTAGCGAGATCGCCCACCACCACGGCCATGGGCACGGCGCTGCCCCAGTCACGACCGAGCCGCTCGAGCAGGGCCGTCTTGCCGGCGCCAGGGGAAGACAGCAGGTTCACCGCCCGCACACCGGCTTGAGCGAACCATTTGCGGTTGGCAGAGGCCTGGGCATCGTTACGGCCCAGCAGCCGAGCAGTTAGCGGCAGGGTGACCACCGAAGGAGCAATCAGCGCCTGGGTGCCGGTGCCGATCTGGTTGCAATGACAGTCAAGGCACATGACTCAAGACTCCGCACTCCATCACCGGAAGCTAGGCAGGATGGAAGGGAACGACAGCCCATCTCATCGTGGAGGGAGGCGTCTCGGCGACAGCTTCGACACCATTGACCAGCCGCGACCAGCTGGATGTTGGCAGTCAGCGAGGGCGACGGTTGCGGTTGGGTTCCAGTGGGCTGAAGTCAATTTCATCGACTGCCGTCGCCATGGCATTGGCCTCAAGACACGCCGGCAGGAACATATACCAAGAGAGCAGAGAGGTGCACTGCTCACTCCCCTCGCACCGCAACTCGGCGCAGACATTCTGAACACCGTCGTAACCACCAAGCCGGGCGAGCCGGAAGTCCGTGGGGAGAGTGGCCAGGATTCCAGCGGCAGAGATCTCGCCATCAGCGGCATCAGCGAGAATCGCGGAACGCAGGGCTTCAACGCGATGTTCGCTCAGGCTGGCGTAAGGGATGTAGCTACGAGTCTGATTCTTGAGAAAGATCACACCGGGCTCGGAGTTGAGGAACCGGGCAAGGCCTGCGACATCGACCGAATAGAGACGAAGGAAACCGGCACGAACCTCGTCCGCCGTCCATCCAGACTTGCGCACAAGGGAGGCAATGCCGCGATCCGAAGTCCGGCCATCCCTGAGAAAAGTCTCAAAGTCTTCGCGGTCACTGCTCCATACCCCAGAGCCAGTACTCAGGCGAACAGGCACGCCAGAAAGGGCCGGACTTGCAGGAAAGTAACTGGCAACGACGAGTAGAGTTGCAATCCAGAATCGCGAGCCGATCACAGAGGAGAGTCAAGAGCGCTGGTCTACCTTTGCACAAAATTAGCCAAAGGCAACCCCGTCCCTGGAGCGCCGCAGCGATTCTTGTGACTTGGCAAGCCCGAGATCTGGGCCGTCGCGAACGGGTCGGTCAACGATCTGAATCGTTGTTGAATATGGGCATTGACTCAGAGGATTCAATGCTCTTCACGGAGCCTGATTGATTCGCCCTTTTGATCATCGGAACAAATCTGGCTAGCATCTGACTCTTCTGCTCTCTCGATATTGCCATACTGATGCTGTGGTCTCCGGCACAGCGGCCTGCTTCGTCTGTATCAGTGGGCATGTTTATCGTTGCCAACATGTGACTTCCTCTCAAGGCACGGCTGTGTTCAGAGAACGTCCGCGTCCGCGAAATCGCTGGCTGGCAGTAACGTCTAGGTTGATGATCTATCCCTTGGCGCCATGGTGCTCAACCCCTCCCGATTGCGGGTGATCGCCGTGGGCAAGATCCGTAAGCCCTGGATTCGCGAAGGATTAGAGACCTATCGCAAACGGCTGCCCGGATTGGTGATCCATGAAGTGAAGGATTCGATCCCCGCCCGTGAGCGGGATCAGATCCTCGCGATCCTGCAACCGGAGGAAATCATGCTGGCTCTCAGTGAAGAGGGCAGCGCGCTGGATTCCATCGCCTGGGCCCATGGTCTCGATGCCATGGCCTCGGGCCGGATCGCTTTCGTGATCGGCGGAGCCTTTGGACTGGATGCTGACCTGAAGGCAAGGGCGCACAGGATTCTCAGCCTCTCGCCGATGACGTTTCCCCACGAGCTGGCACGACTTATTCTGATCGAGCAGATTTATCGTGCCCAGAGCATTCTCCAGGGCAGTCCATATCACAAGGCCTAGCGTCCAAGCTTCTGGACGTTGACCTTCACGACAGCCGGAAGTCATCCACTGCGAAAGCCTGGGGGTCGATCCCCGCCCATCCCATCACCCTCAGGCCTGGCCGACCCAGAGGGAGTCGAAGAAGAGTGGACGACATTCCGGCCATCAAGGACGTGGGGGTGGGGGTGCTGCTGCCGATAGGGTCGCCATGGTGCAATCGCCCCATCCTCCATGCGGCAGCCTCTGCGTCGGTTCCTGTTTCTGTTGCTGGGCGGACTGGCGTTGCTCGGTGGTGTTCAGCTCCAGCGACGGTTGCCTCACCACCTGGCGGCCATGGTTCCCGAACCAATGACGGACGTGACAACAGAGGATGCCCCCCCGGCTGTTGCACTGCCGATCGATCCTGCCCTGCCCCGGGCGGCGGATGGCCGCCACTACCCCCTGGTTCCGGAGACCCCCCAGGCGCTGGCCGACCTGTTGATGGCAGTGGAGGTGGCCCTTCGTTCGGACCACACCGATGCCTCTGATCTCCCGGCACTGGGCCATCAACAACAGGTCATCTACCGCACCCTGTCTCACCAGCCGCAACGGGCCGAGGCGGTGCGGAATCGACTCAGCGCCGATTGGCGAGGTGTGTTCGATCACCACCTGGCGGCGCGGCGCGAGTTTCTGGCCATGCACAGCGGGGGCCGCGGCTCGGCCACCTTGCCGGCCTGGCGGATCATTGCTCCGGAGCCGGCGGAGGCGCTGTTGCGCTACTACCGCGAGGCGGAAGCCGCCACGGGCATTGAGTGGGAGGTGCTGGCGGCTGTGAACCTGGTGGAAACGGGAATGGGCCGGATCGATGGGATCTCCGTGGCCGACGCGCGGGGCCCGATGCAGTTCCTGCCCACCACCTGGGCCGAACCCGGGATCGGCAAGGGTGACATCCGCAATCCCCACGATGCCATCGGAGCGGCGGCCCGCTATCTGGTGCGCCGCGGTGGCCTCAAGGACATTCGTCGGGGGCTTTGGGGGTACAACAACAGCGACAACTACGGGCGCGCCGTTCTCCACTACGCCGCCCTGCTGCGCGACGATCCGCGCGCCTTCACCGGTCTGTATCACTGGGAGATCCACTTCAATTCCGCGCTTGGAGATCTGTGGCTTCCCGTGGGCTACAACCAGACCCAACGGCTGCCGGTGGCCGCCTATCTGCGCCAGATGCCAGCCAGTGCCCCGCCCTTGGGCAGTCAAACCAATGGGCAGGGAGTTCCCCCAGCAGCGAGGCAGCCGTGTTGCGGACAACCGTGATCCATCCTGCCGAGCCGATCAGCCGAGCTCCAGACAGGCCAGCCCGAAGACTTCCTCAAGCGGGAGCTGCGGACGTGGTCCGCGATACATGCGCAGGGTCTGTCCCACCCTGTCGAAACCGAGTCCCGCCAACAACTGCGCTGCAGCGGCATTGACCTGGGGGGCATCGATCAGCACCTGCCCCGGGTGTTCCAGGAGCAAGCCACGGAGCAACCCCTCTGCCAGTGCGGGCGTGTCCGCGATCAACGGACCCACGCGCCAGCCTTCTGAGGTGGGCAACAGGCAGGGCCTGATCCGCCCGAAGCCATGGCAGCAGCCCTGCCCATCGATGAGGGCCCGCACTGTTCCGGCTGGATGGTGCAGCCAGTCGCGCAGGAAGTGAGGGCGGGGGCTGGGGGCGTGGCGCGCGTCGTAGGCCACCACGGCTGCGTCGTGAACAGCGTCAGCGCCCACCAGCGCAAGCGCCGCCCCAGTCCCTTGCCGCCACCGTGCGGAAGGTTTCGGTTGTCCTGCCGACAGGAGGCTCCAGCGACTGGTCGGAGAGGCGGCATGGAACCCCCAGCCGGCGTAATCAGCAATGCGATCGGTGGCGGCCTCCAGGCCGATGCAGGGCACGTCGGCCAGATGGTGCATGGCATGGCGCCAGAGCTGCAGTCCATAGCCCTGGCCACGCCAGGCTGGTCGGACCAGGAACAGACCGATGAATCCGTAGGCGCAATTGTAGCGCACCCCCGCGATGCAGCCGATCGGCTCTTCTCCCAGCCAACCCAGCCACAATCCCTGCCGGTCGGTGTGGCGGTAGATCGCCACATCTCCCTGACCAGGTGCAAAGCCTTCGGCGCGAGCCCAGGCCGTCACATGGGCGATGTCGACCGGCCGCAAAGGGCGGATATCCAATCGCTGCTTCATCCACCTACCCTCCTCTTGACCGGACGGCCATGCTGCATCTCTGTCATTTCCTTGACGTTCTTCCGGCCCAGCGCCTGAACATCGACTCCCCCAACCTCTGAACACCGTTGTGACCGCAACCGCCAGCGCGCCAAGCGCGATTCTCGAGAGCCGCCAGGCCAGCACGGAAGACGCTCTGAACTGGTTCGATTCTCTGGCGCCGGTCGACGCTGCCGCCCTGATCGGCCTCTGGCGCGGAGCCGAGATTCGCACGGGTCATCCGATGGACGGCTGGCTCGAGGCCTCCGGTTGGTATGGCAAGGAGTTCGTGGATGCGGAAACGGTGCATCCGCTGCTGTTCCGGGGCGCTCGCGGTGGCATCGTGCGCAGGGTTGATTCAAAGTCTGTCACAGGGCTCCTTGCCGGTGCTGCGAGCATGGGTTGAGGTCGGCGAAATCGCCCCCTTTCCGTGCTTGAAGGCGCTTCTGCTGCAACCGATCTCGATCTGATCAGC
>NZ_JAYGID010000041.1:0-11952 GCF_034931685.1 Synechococcus sp. CCY9202 | reverse complement strand
AGCTCTAAACTTTCGCTTGAGCTTTCATCGCAGAGAAGTTTGTCGCTCACCCAAATCCTGCACTGGCGCACAGTCTTCAGTTGGGACCACCTTTCGACTGACCGAAAGGGTTCGAGAGTGCACACAACTGCTTAACGTCCCTTCCAGATTTCTTCGTTTGGATTTCTCCTCACGGCTCTTTCCTTTCGGTTCGCTTCACAATCCTGTGACTTTCCCAGATCTCAGATCCGGTTCGCTTCAGTTCCCCACAGCTGGCTTTTCACCCAGTTCTGCCCCAAGGCGTGAGACCTCAGGACAGCACCACATCACTGCAGGGTCCCGTCGCTTAAAATGTTTGACGGGACCTCACACCTCTACCGCTCGTTTCGTCATCCTCGACACCGCATCCAACTGGCTTTGACTCCACACTGACGCCAGCACAAGGCTGGTCCACTGCAAACTCAGAACCGTTCGATCCGATCAGAATGACGCGGTAGAAGCGTCAGTTCCTAAACTTTTCAATTGTCCAGGTGCTGCCTCCACGCCCTTGGCCTCTCGGCTTGGGGTCGTCTCGGCGCGTCGCCTCTCAGCGACTCAGGAAACCTACAACACCGGTGGCTCGCGCCTCCTTCGTCGTAAGCACGCACCCTTCACCCTTCCAGGCCAACGGCACTCGCCCTCAGTGCCTCGCGGCACCGAAGACTCTGCGTTTCCACCGGTGCTTTCGCTCCCGGTGTGCTGCGCAGTCCAAAACCATACCCCATCTCGCTCCGATCGCGCAAGCTGCCCACTGATGGAGCCGCGGGCAGCTTCAGCCCGCCAGGCTCAGCACCACCAGCACCAGGGCCGTGACGACAAGCACGGCGCTGCCCACGGCCCACATCCGACGCTGACGCGACGTTCGTGACAGCAGCACCTGCTCGCCTTCCCGCCGGATCAGGAACAGGCCCTCCTGCTCCGGCTTGCGCAGGGCCAGGCTGCCGCTGGCATCGCTGACCTCGGCCACCACGAAGATCCGCCCACCTGAGCGGAACACCTCTTCATCGCGTCGCATCCCGAGGCTGCGGATCTGCTGAGGCGCCAAAGCCTGACCCTTGCCGGAAGGCGCCGCCTCGTCGTCGGGTTCGAGGATGGAGAGCACCGATTCCCACTCCAGCTCGGCCTGCTCCGGTTCCACCGGCAGCTCCTGCCCAGCCTGCGCCAGGCGAAAAGAGCAGCGCCGCTCCAGCCGACTCACCTCCTGGGAGCGCTGCTCCCAGCGGCTTTTGGTGGTGGTGCGCCCTTCGGAATCGGTGGTCTGCTCCTCTACCCGCTCCTGATACAGGTGCGTAACCGTATCGACGAAGGCGACGCAGGCCTCGCCGCTCCAGGGGGCCTGCAGCGGCTCCTCGCAGACCAGCTCCCCCTCGAGCTTGACAAGTTCCCGGAAGGAGCCCCCGCCGATGCCATCCACCACAGTGGCGTGCAGATCCAGCAATTCGGCCACGCTGCTGCTGCGCGCCGCCCGCAGCAGGCGCAGGCGGCGCCCCTGATGCAGGGAGCTCCAGCCGCAGAACCCGGCGGCCAGGGCCGCGACCAGGGCGATCCATCCGATCACGCCCCCTCCTCTGCGCGGAGCGCCAGCCGATCCGGCAGCCCCTTGCAGCCGCCCGGCAGGGTCTGGCGGGAGCGCTTGCCGCTCCAGGCCGCCAGGTAGTGGCGGGCTTCCGGATCCAGCAGCCGCACCCCCGTGAGATTGATGTTCTCCACCAGGGCGCCGGTGCCCCGTCCACTCAGAAAATCAGGGCTGAGACCGATCTGGCGCGGCGTGGCGCTCTCCAGCGGGCCATAGAAGAAGCGGGTGCGCTCCAGCCGTGCCCCCTCCAGACAGGCCCCGCCCAGATCGGCACCGGCCAGGTTGGCGTCGCTGAGGTCGGTGGCTTCGAGATTGGTGCCGCGCAGGTCGGCGCCATTGAAATCAATGCCGCGCAGATCGGTGCCGGCCAGGTCCTGACCCCGCAGGCTCTGATACAGCTGGATCACGGGCACGCCGGCCACCCGGTCTTCTTCATAGCTTCCCTGGCCATCGAGGATGGCGCGGCCAAGCCGATGGTCGCGCCGCAGCGGAGTGAGCAGGCGCGCATGGGAGAGAAAGCGCAGGATGCGGGCCTTGCCGTCGGCATCGATGCTGCTGAGCACGGCCGCCAGCCGCCCCTCGGCCAGCATCCGCTCGAGCGGCCAGTCTTCCAGCAGGCCTTCGTCGTCGCTGATCAGCTCGGAGACGCCGTGGATGAAGCTGTCGATCGTCTGGGCCTGGGTGATGCGGTTCTGCTGGGTGGTGAGCCGCTGGTCGACCATCACCTGCCGCCAGGCGATCATCAGCGCCACCGAAGCCACCAGGATCTGCCCGAAGGCGCCGATCACCCCTTCGCCGATGGCGCCGATCGCCTCCCAGTCGGCGCGGCGGTAGATCCCCAGCAGGGGATCCCACCAGCCCAGCTGCAGGGTGATCACCACCAGGGCCAGCACCAGCGCCAGCACGGCCGCGATGCGGGCGGTGGGGGGATCGTCGATCCGCTGGCGCAGCAATTGCCAGAGCGGCGGCAGCAACTGATGCAGCGATAGCCCCACGGTGAGCAGGGCCGCCGCCGCCGCCACCCAGACCAGGCCAGCCAGGGAGGCCGCCAGGGTGAGCGCCACCGCCAGCAGCAACCGCAGCAGGGGCGACTGGCGCAGCAGAGCCCAGAGGGTGATCGGGCGGAAGGGGGCCGGAGCCGTGCGGCGCTCGTCGGACAACTGACTCATGGCAGGGAACCGCCCTGGAAGTAGAAACCTGCGGCCAGAATCAGGTAGGTCGCCAGCAGCAGCACCCCCTCCAGCCAGTCGGAACGCCCATCGAGGCTGACGAGGTTGCTCACCACAACGGCGGCGATCACGGCGACCAGTTCATAGAGGTTGAAACTCAGATCGAGGGGGTGGCCCAGGGAGGGCCCCAGCAGCACCAGCAGGGGCACCACCAGCAGGGCCACCAGCAGGGTCGAGCCCAGGGCCACCGACACCGACAGATCCATCTTGTCCTTGCGGGCCATGCTCACCGCCGTGAGGTATTCGGCGGCGCCGCCCAGCAGCGGCAGCAACACCACGCCGGTGAACAGGGCCGTGAGCCCGAAGCCCTCGGTGACGCTCTCCACCACGCCCACGAACAGCTCGGATTCATAGGTGAGCGCCAGGGTGGCCAGCAGCAGCACCATCACCCAGGGCAGCACCTTGGGGCGCTCCCCGCCATGGGCGAGCTCCTCGCTGTCGACTTCGGCCACGGCATAGAGGGTGCGGTGGGTGCGCAGCGAAAACAACAGGGTGAGGCCGTAGACCGCCAGCAGCACCCAGGCCACGAACAGGGAGAAGGATTCGCGGCCGGCCGCTGCCACGCCACCATCGCCGCCACCGGCCAGGTTGCCGCTGGCGAGGCTGCCGACACTGGGCAGCAGGATCGCCAGCACCGCCAGGGTCATGGCCGATCCATTCACGCGGGCCACCACCGGCTGAAAGCGCTGCTCACTGCGCCCGATGCCACCGACCAGCATCGAGAGCCCCAGGGCCAGCAGCAGGTTGGCCATCACCGTGCCGGTGATGCTGGCCTTGACGATCTCCACCAGGCCCGCCTTCAGGGCGGTGAGGGCAATGATCAGCTCGGTGGCATTGCCGAACACGGCATTGAGCAAAGCCCCGATCGAGGGGCCAAAGCTGATGGCCAGCTCCTCGGTGGCCGTGCTCAGCCAGATCGCCAGGGGAATGATCGCCAGCGCCGAGGTGGCGAACACCGCCCCATCGCCCCAGTGCAGGGTCTCGGCCAGGGCCGACAGGGGCACCATCACCAGCAGGCCGAACGCGATGGCGTTCCGGGGGGTCATGGGCCGGGATCGGATCGGCGCATTCTGACGGCACCGGCCCGGCTCGGCTGGATCGGCTGCAGCATGGGCGTCAGGTTCCGGGTGCCGACACGGCGACACAGATGAACGACACCCTGGCGGGCTGGGCGCTGGTGCTGGGCCTGACGGCGATGGGCTTCTGGCTGGGTGAGCGCCCCGGCTGGTTCGGGCGGCTCGGCCCCACGCTCTGGGTGCTGAGCCTCGGCCTGCTCGCCTCCAATGGTCTGGGGCTGCGCCTGCCGGAAGCGGTGGCGGAGGGCGTGAATGGGCCGCTCACCTCGGTGGCGATCGTGCTGCTGCTGCTGGCGGTGGATGGCCGGCGGGTGTGGGAGGAGGGCCGCAGCCTGATCGCCCCCTTCGCCGCCGCCGTGGTGGTGACCTGTCTGGCAGCCCTGCTCGGCGCCCTGCTGCTGGGCCCCGCGCTCGGGGCAGACACCCCGCCCCTGGCCGGTCTGTTCACGGCCACCTACACGGGCGGCAGCCTCAATTTCGTGTCGGTGGCGCGGGCCCTGGCGGTGCGGCCCGACCTGGTGACCCTGGCCACCGCCGCCGATCAGCTGGTCTTCACAGTGTGGTTTCTGCTCAGCCTGCTGCTGGGGCATCGACGCCAGAACAGCCTCCACCTGGAGACGGAGGCCGGAGCGCTCGATCCCGGCGCGCGCTTCATTCCGCTGGTATGGCGGCACTGGCGCCAGTGGGGCGGCCAGGCCCTGGCCTGCCTGGCGCTGGCCGTGCTCACCATGCTGGCCGCCACGGCGCTCACCGCCTGGCTGGAGCCCCTGCTGCCCCAGGTGCCGGGCCTCGGCATCGTGGTGATCACCAGCCTGTCGCTGGTGGTGGCCCAGATTCCCGGCCTGCGCTGCAAGGCGCTGGCTTACCCCCTGGGCCTGCTGGCGATCCATCCCTTCTTTGCGGTGATCGGCCTGAGCGCGGCCGTGTTGGCGCTGCTGGGGGAAGGGTTGACCGTGCTGATCTATGCCGCCCTGGTGGTGGCGGTGCAGGCGGTGGGGGTGCTGGCCCTGGCCCGCTGGCGCCGCTGGGGCCTGGTGGACACGCTCGTCTCCAGCCAGGCCGCCGTTGGTGGGCCCTCCACAGCTCTGGCCCTGGCCACCTCCTGCGGCCGCCAGGACCTGGCCGTGCCGGGGGTGGCCGTGGGGCTGATCGGCTACATGCTCGGCACCTACCTCGGGCTGCTGATGGCTGGGCTGGTGGCGGGTCTGGTGGCGATGCCGATGCCGACCTGAACCTGGCCAACTGTGAGGGTTCCTGCGGTCTGCCGTTTTGTGGGTTACGGTGATGTCATCTGGCAGAAGCCGGCGAGCCGCGTGCTCGCGCATGCCGGAACCAGCACCGAGCCGCCCCTGCGCTTCCTGGGGACGGCCCTTCAGGACCAAAGCCATGGCGGTGATCCACCGCCGCGTCTGTGCTGCTCGTGAGCGAGTCCCATCGGGGACCGTGGCAGCTGGCCGGTGCGTGATCCATATCCAGTCGAAACGTCATGTCCATCACCCGCAACCGACCCATCACCAGAACCACCCAAGCTGGCGCCAAGCGCAACACCGCCCCGTCGCGCAGCGCCCCATCCCGCAGCGCCCCATCCCGCAGCGCTGCGTGCGGCAGCGAGCGGCGCGGAACCAGCAGCACCCCGCAGGAAACACCCTCCTGGGAGGAGCTGCTGGGGCGCCGCTGATCACGGCAGCGCAGATCAAGGCGCAGCTGAACAAGCCGCCACTGAAGACTCAGGCCGAACCAGCCGGAACGGCATTCAGGGCGGCCAGAGCCGCATCGAAGTCAAAGCGGCGGGCGCAGTGCAGCGCCCGCCGCACCTGATCGGCCACGGCGGAGGGGCCGATCTGCTCCGCCAGGTCCTCCAATGCCTCCCGCGCCTGCGCATCGCTGGCGGCCAGCAAGCTGCGGCAACGCTCCAGCCGTTCCTGCTGGAGAGCGAGAGCAGCGGGGTCGTGCTCCACCCGGGCACCTGAGCGATCAACGGAGCCGGGGTGGCCTGCGCCGGTCCCCTCGCCAGCGTTCAGGGCCTCCAGACCCGCCAGCACAGGGCGCAGCTGGACAAGCAACGCCTGGAGAACGTCCTCAACCTGGGCGTTTGCAGCGTCTGCTTGCTCGGATTGCTCGGAATGCTCCGAACAGGCCGCTTCCAGGGCCGCGGCCGCCTGCTGCACGCCGCGGGCTCCGATGGTGCCGGCCGTGCCCTTGAGCGTGTGGGCCAGACGGGTGGCCGTGCTGACATCAGCCGCCTGCCACGCCGCCTGGAACTGGGCCTCGAAGGCCTGCTGCTCCTCTGAAAAACGCCGCAGCAAGCGCCGGTAGAGCTGGGCATTGCCCATGGTGCTGGTCATGCCGGCACCGAGATCGATACCCGGCAGAAGGGGAAACTCCGGCACCCGGGCGGCATCGGGCGGTAATGCGGCACACGGCAAAGCAGCCGGGGGAGACGACGCAGAGGACGAGGCTGCAGAGGGGTGAATCCAGCGCTCCAGGGTGCGGAACATCGCCTCCACATCCAGAGGCTTGGGGATGTGATCCACCATGCCCACCGCCAGCACCTTCTCGAGATCCCCCTCCATGGCATTGGCCGTCATCGCGATCACAGGCATCGATGCCAGGGCCGGATCAGCCTTGATCGCGCGGGTGGCTGTGTAGCCATCCATCACCGGCATCTGGCAATCCATCAACACGCCGTCGAAGAGGCGATCGTGCGCCAGCAGCTCGAGAGCCTCCTGGCCGTTGCAGGCCGTCTCCACCACCAGGCCGGCCTGGCTCAGCAGCTCGCAGGCCAGTTCCTGGTTCATGGCGTTGTCTTCCACCAGCAACACCCGGGCGCCGGTCAGCGCCGTGATCGGTTCCGCCGATTGCCGTTCCGCCTCAGAACGGGACGCCTGCGACTGGATCTGGAGATGATCCAGGGCTGCGGCGATGGCCTTCAGCAGGGAGTAGGGCGTGGTGGGCTTGGCGATCGCCCCGTGGAACACGAGCCCATCACGCTCGGCGTCCAGCCAGATATCATCGGCCCCGAAAGCCGTCAGCATCAACAGGCGCGGCTGCGCCTGCAAAGGCAGCGCCCTGATCTCCAGACCCGCCTCCACCCCGTTCATCAGCGGCATTCTCCAATCCATCAGCACGAGGGCATAGGGATGGCCTGCAGCATCGGCCTGCCGCACGGCCCGCACCGCCTGCTCACCATCGCTGGCTTTGTCGACCTCCATGCCGAAGCTGCGGGTCATGGCAACGGTGATCTCGCGGGCAGTGGAGTTGTCGTCCACCACCAGCACACGCACACCGCGCAACTCCTCCAAACACAACATCGGATTGGCAGCCCCATAGGGCAGGCCGAAACGAGCACTGAAATGGAACGTGGAGCCCACATTGGGGACACTGTCAACCCAGATCGAGCCGCCCATCATTTCCGCAATATTCCCGGAAATCGCCAGCCCCAATCCCGTGCCGCCATACTTGCGCGTCACCGAGCTGTCGGCCTGGCTGAACGGCTGGAACAAAAGGCCAATCTGTTCTTCTGACAGGCCGATGCCCGTATCCCGCACCAAGAAGTGCAGCATCACGGAATCAACGCCAACGTCCAGTATCTCCACCTTCACAACAACCTCGCCCTGATCAGAAAACTTCACTGCGTTGTCACAGAGATTAATCAACACCTGTGAAAGACGCAGCGGATCACCCAACAGGGAGTCAGGGGAATCAATCGAATGATCGAAGAGCAGTTCCAGGCCCTTTCCTGCAGCCCTCATCCCGATCAAATCCCCTACATAACAAAGCACATTGTCGAGGGAGAAGTCAGTCGCTTCAATGATCAAACGGCCGGATTCGATCTTGGAAAAGTCAAGGATGTCGTTGATAATACCAAGCAAGTTTTCCGCAGATGTGCGCACCTTTGCAGCGTAATTGCCCTGCCTGCGATCGAGATCAGTCTGCTGCAGCAGCCGCGTCATCCCGATAATCACATTCATCGGCGTGCGGATCTCATGGCTCATGTTGGCCAGGAATTCATTCTTTAAGCGTGTCGCACGAGCCAATTCAGTGTTTGCCTGTACCATTTTTTTGTTTGTCCGCACAAGGCTTGATTGGGCGCGCTTGGTGCGAGACAACTCTTGCTGAATTCGATTAAACAGATTAGACTGCTGCAGAGCGATACTAATTTGACGGGAGACGGAATCGACAAATTCGATATCCTCTTCGCTCCACACCCTCGCTACCTTGCACTGCTGTACGCAAAGAAGTCCCCACAACTGATCTGAATAAACAAGGGGAAAAACAGCGCTGGAAAGAATACCATACTTCCCAAGAAGCTCGCGATAACAAGTAGATACATTTGCTGTCCGAACATCATCAACAACATGGAATCTACCCGACAGGTAAAGCTCAACAAGCTGGGGAGAAAAGCACTTGTCTTCGGCTTCTAAATGAAGGATTGAAGTCACACCAGGAGCTGCCGATGCGGCAATAAATCGGCCCCGCTTGTGGGCAGATCCAGGAAGAAACTGATAAATTGCAACTCTATCTGTTTTGAGAAAATGAAGAATATCGCATGTGACAGTCTCGAAAATCTGATCAAGCTCAAGGGACAGGTGAATTCGATGATTAATCTCGCGGAGAAGCTGTTCCTTGCTTGCCAGTTTCTCCAACCTGACCGAATTGGCTTGCATCTTGTCTGCCATGCTGTTGAAAGCAGCAGAGACAGAAGCGAGCTCATCAGACCCTGTCAGAAAGCTGCGGGAATTGAGCCTACCTTCTCCAAAATCATTACTTGCAGCAACTAGCTTCTGGATTCGCTTGCTGAGAGTAGACTCGAAATACAGCCACAATAATAGACAGAATATGACCAAAACTATGCTAGAACCAATAGCCCGCTTGAAAGCACTAGCAAAAGCCTTCTGGTTCTGATGGCTAAGATCATACTCAATGAACAGAATTGCTACCCTGGAAGGCTTAATTTCATATTTACCCGACTTTAGCAATACAGGATGCAGCGCAATTAGCCGGTCACTATTATCTACTTTCAATATTACGCCAGCCCGCGCCTCTCTAATCTTAAGGATTTCAGATTGATACTTAAAAGCCTGTGTATCTCTAATTGCATTGCCTATTTGCCGGTAGTCATTAGACTGAATAACAGTATTATTCTCGCTGAAAATGATCGTACTTAAGTAGCCCTGGTACGAGCCCAGTCGGCTTACAAGTGCCTTAATCTGACTTTCACTATCACTTGATCGATACAGATATTCGATGACTTGGGATACTTGAGCTGTGACCGTCCTGAGATTTGCCTTGGCAGAATTCTCGGCCAAGCGATAAGACGCATTAACCTCAAACAAGAATAATCCTAACCCAGCTAGACTGCCAAACAGCACAAGTGCCGCAGGAATCGCATAACGAAGTGGGGGGGGGTATTTTCTCAGAATTCTTTTCATTGACTTGCCTGGGATGACGATGCCCTAACAAATTGATCATCAAGCAAGGCGGAAGGATCAACCCTCTTATCAATCAACCTGTTCTTGATCATTAGATCCACAAGTTTATTGATGGATAGCGCCAGATTAGCATTCTTTTGACTGAGAAGAGCTTGATTTTCCTGAAGGGATGGCTGCTTCAGTTTTTGGAATGAGTCAAGCAGCTGTGCAGGCCTCACCTGGGCACGCTTAGCCATAAGCTTGGCAGCCAGCAGAGGGTTTCTCTCGAAGTAGCCAAGTGCTTTGAATCGGCCGTCAACAAGAGCCTGCACAGCTTTGGGATTGCGCGCAATTGCGTCGTCACTAACCACAAGTACGTCAATAATCTCTCCTGGAATCATGCTACTATCAAATATCTGTGTGGCTCCCTCTTCCAGGAGTCTTGAGCGCGCTGGCCCGAATGTGACAACTGCATCTATTTCTCGATTTCTAAACGCTTGCTCGTGATCAGCCAGTTCAAGGGACACGATCTGAACATCCTGAGGATGCAGACCATTCTTCTCCAGTGCTCTGGCAAGTAAAAAGGCTCCAAGAGCTGTTGATTCCACTCCGATGCGACGACCCATAAGTGCTTTAACATTTTTAATCTCAGGCTGCCCGAGAATAACGTCACCACCGCTGGAGAAGTCCATCACAGCAATGATTTTGATGTTTGCTTGGGTAGCGGCAAGGTCGAGAACCTGATCAATAGAGAGCCCTGCGCCATCGATCTCCCTGTTTCGATAAGCCTTGACTTGTTCGGTTCCTGATGGATAGTCAAAAAGTCGAATCGGCTTATCTTTGTAATAGCCAAGCTCCCTAGCAAGGTAGAGAGTCTCATAGCCTGGCCAGAGGTTGGCGCCAATGCGAAGGGTATGCTGAGGCACCACACCGCAACTAACCAGAAAAACCGGCAGGCCTAGAAGAAAAACTTTCAAGAAACATCCGTTCGACCGTTTTGCCAAGAGCGCGGCGCGACACTCGCGGAAAATAAACTTAAACAAAAGCGACCCCCTCCATGCAAAACAAAGAAAAGACGATGAAGCTTTGCCGCGGTGCCTTCGAAGCAGTTCGAGCAAACGAGAGCATCTGAATCCGCATAGTGCTCAGCCCAGCATGGGCGGCTCCCCCTGCATCATTCGGATCACACGCTCCTTCTCGAGAAGGTCTTGGTCGGTATCGCTGTAGCGCCGCGCGATCTCCTGGAGATCCTCTTGAATCGCATCACAGGCGTCAACCACATCGGGATCGAAATGGCTACCGCGGCCTTCATGCAGGGCCTGCATGGCTTGCGCATGCGACATGGCCTGTTTGTAGACACGTCGACTGATCAGGGCGTCGTAGAAATCGGCCACAGCCATCAAACGAGCGGAGACTGGAATCGCATCCCCCGCCAATCCGAGGGGATAGCCCGTGCCATCCCACTTCTCGTGGTGGCTGTAGGCGATCTCCTTGGCATAAAGCAGGAAATCTACTTTGAGGTCGAGTTGATTTTCTGCCGATTCAATCGCAGCCAATCCAAGGGTAGTATGGGATTTCATCACCTCAAACTCCTCCTGCGTCAGGCGACCCGGCTTGAGCAGGATGCGATCCGGAATTCCCACTTTGCCGATGTCATGTAGCGGTGCGCTGCGGTAGAGCAGATCAATCGTTAGGTCGTTGTCAAGCACGGCACGGAAGCGCTCATGGTGGCGCAGCCTGAGAGCTAGGGCGCGGATATAGTTTTGCGTGCGGCGGATGTGGTTGCCGGTTTCGTTGTCGCGCGTTTCAGCCAAGGAAGCCATAGCGTGGATGGTGACATCCTGAATCGCGGCCAGTTCATGGCTGCGCTTCTGCACCTCTCGCTCCAGATGATCATTCTGATCGCGCAGACGATCTGCAGCGGCCTTGAGTTGCATCTGGGTGGCCACACGAGCCAGCAGAATCGGCGGATTCACAGGCTTGGCGATGAAATCAGCCGCTCCGAGCAGCAAGCCACTTGCCTCATCGTCGACAGACGAGTTCGCCGTGAGAAAGATCACCGGAATATCCCGCGTAAAAGCCTCATCCTTCAGCTTTTTACAGACTTGATAACCGGATAAGCCCGGCATCATGACGTCGAGCAGGATTAGATCGGGCGGCGTATTGGCGCCCGCAATCTCCAGGGCCTTGGCTCCACCCGTAGCCACCTTCACCTGGTAGAAAACCTGCAGAACGGCCGAGATCTGATCCAGGCTGCTGACGCTGTCGTCAACGACCAGAATCGTAGGTTTTTTTAATTTAGAAGCAGCATCGAATGCGTGGACAGTCTGTACCAAAGAAAAGTCCATGGAAGAATTAACCTGGCTCTTAATCATTCGATTTTACCATTAAAATCAAAAGTCGATTTACTTTAGTCAATCGCGCCCACCCGATGTGGCGACATGGCTGGCCGTTCAGAGATGAGCACATCGAGCTGGCTTTGGGCCGAAGCTTTGCATAGCGACCAAGGGTTTACGAGTTTGCTGAAAAACCCCGCCACCTCTGCGAGAATGGGCCAACTGCCCCAGGTTTGATGCGAGGTCAGCAGGAGCGCAGCGGCTCCTTGTTCTCCTACGTCTCGATCGAGGAGCGGATCCCGGCCA
>NZ_JAYGID010000040.1:0-17476 GCF_034931685.1 Synechococcus sp. CCY9202 | reverse complement strand
GGGCGAGAGCCTCCTCGCCAGCCGTCGGCGGGAATCGGAGCTGGCCCAGCAGCTGGAGGCACTGCGGCCGCAACTGCAGGCCCAGCAGCAACGGCTGGCGGCCCTGCAGGCCGAAGCCGGGGCCGCGGAACGGGCTGCGGCACCGGAGCGGGAACGGCAGCAGCGCCTTGATCAGCGACTGGGCGAGCTGGAGACGGCGGCCCTCGCAGACCGGCAGCGGCGGCGGCACCTGCTCACAGCCATTCCGCCCCTGCAACAGGCCCTTGCCGCCCTGGAGCAGGCCGAGACCAGCGCCGGTGGCGGCGGCGACGGGGCCCACTGGCAGGGCCTGCAGAAGGAACTCGAGAACGCCGATCGCAGCCTCGCCGAGGCCCGCCTGCAACGGGACCAGCTGCTGGCGGCGCGCCGTGAACGGGCCCTCAGCAGCGAGCGGGTGGCCAGCCAGCTCGATGCCCTCGCCGGCGACGAACAACGCCTGGCGGAGGCGGTGCGGACCCTGGTGGCTGAGCGGAGTCGCTGGAAGGAACAGCAACAGGCCGAGCAGGAGCGCCGCAGCGAGCTCGAAACCCGGCAGAGTGCTCTCCAGACCCGCTTCGGGGAGCAGCGCCGGGCCCGGGACGCCGCTGAAGGGCGCCTGGCCGGACAGCGCCAGGCCCTGCAGAACCGGCAATGGGAGTTGCAGCGCCTCGGCGAGGAACTGGCCGCCCTGGCCGAGCAGGAACGCAGCGAAGCCCTGCGGCTGGCCCAGCTGGAGCAGGCCCTGCCGGATCCACTGCCGGAGATCCCCGAGGAAGTGCGGCTGGCAGGACTGGAGACGCTGCAGGCCGAACTGGCTCGGATCCAGCAGCGCATGGAGGCTCTGGAGCCTGTGAACATGCTGGCCCTCGAGGAACTCGAACAGCTGGAGCTGCGGCTGGCCGAGCTGGCAGACCGGCTGGAGGTGCTGAGCAGCGAGCGGGAAGAGCTGTTGCTGCGGATCGAAACGGTCGCCACCCTGCGGCAGGAGGCCTTCCTGGAGGCCTTCGTGGCGGTGGATGGACACTTCCGTCGGATCTTCGCCGGGCTCTCCGACGGCGAGGGCTACCTGCAGCTGGAGAACACCGAGCAACCCCTCGAAGGCGGACTCACCCTGGTCGCCCATCCCAAGGGCAAGGCGGTGCGGCGCCTGGCGGCGATGAGCGGCGGCGAGAAGTCCCTCACGGCCCTCAGCTTCCTGTTCGCCCTGCAGCAGTTCCGCCCCTCGCCCTTCTACGCCCTCGACGAGGTGGACAGCTTCCTCGATGGCGTCAACGTGGAGCGCCTGGCGGCCCTGATCGCCAGCCAGGCCGACGACGCCCAGTTCCTGGTGGTGAGCCACCGCCGGCCGATGATCGCCGCGTCCACCCGCACGATCGGCGTCACCCAGGCCCGCGGCGCCCACACCCAGGTGGTCGGTTTGCCGCCTGCGGCCTGAGCCGCGCACGTGGGTCACAATGAGCCGACTGGACGCCAGTCGCCAGCCCCACCGCCGCCCAGCACCGGCCCCCGGACTTGACCTCTTCGATCCCCCCCGCCGCCGATCCGAACGCCTCGGCCCCCAGTGATCGGCTCTGGCTGCGCTCGGAGCTGATGGGCACCCTGGTGATCACCCGCGACACCGGACGCCGCCTCGGGGTGGTGGGAGAAGTGGTGGTGGACATCGATCGCCGCGAGGTGGTGGCCCTGGGTCTGCGCGACAACCCCCTGACCCGCTTCCTGCCCGGCCTGCCCCGCT
The DNA here is from genome assembly GCF_034931685.1 of Synechococcus sp. CCY9202. Lineage (NCBI taxonomy): Bacteria > Bacillati > Cyanobacteriota > Cyanophyceae > Synechococcales > Synechococcaceae > Synechococcus > Synechococcus sp. CCY9202. The sequence continues at coordinate 15,723 of NZ_JAYGID010000040.1, read as the reverse complement.
GGATGCCCCTGGACCGGATCCGCCAGGTGGGCGATGTGATCCTGGTGGATTCGGCCGACTCCCTGGCGGAGGGCTTCAATCCGGACCGCTACAGCAAAGTGATCAACTGCCAGGTGATCACCGAGGCGGGAGAGACCCTGGGCCGGGTGCTGGGCTTCAGCTTTGACATCGAGACCGGCGAACTCACCACCCTGGTGCTGGGTGCCGTGGGCGTACCCCTGCTGGGTGAGGGCGTGCTCAGCACCTGGGAGCTGCCTGTGGAGGAGGTGGTCAGCAGCGGGCCGGATCGGATCATCGTGTACGAAGGCGCTGACGAAAAGCTCAAGCAGCTGGGCTCGGGGCTGCTCGAAAAACTCGGCATCGGCGGACCCAGCTGGGAGCAGGAGGAACGGGAGCGCTACCGCCAGTCGATGGTGCCGGTGGAGAACCAGCTCGCGGCCGGCCAGCCCGCGGCCCAGGAACAACGGCGCATCCAACCCGCCACCAGCCGCTCCTTTGCGCCACGGGAAGAGCTGGAATACGTCGAACTGGAGGAACGCCGCCAGCGCGAGCCCCTGCGTCAGCGTCGCTATCTCGATGAGGACGAGCAGGAGTACCGCTCCTCCCCCTCCAGAGGCCCTGAACGGCTGTCCGATCCCCGTGGTGACCTTGATCGCGGCCCCAGTCCCCGTGAGGATTTTCGCCGCGGTCGCGAGGAGCAAGAGCCCCTGGATCCCCAACCCCTGGACCCGATGCCCTCACGGGCTGAGGTCTATGACCGGGAGCCTGAGATCCGGCGTGGCCCGTTGCCCAGCCGCCGGCCGGCAGCACCGGCCGATCCCCTTGACGTGGACGCCGAAGACCTCACCGATCCCTGGTGAGAGGGGCGGTCAGCCCTCACGAAACGCCAGAGATGCGGAGTTGACGCAGTAGCGCTGGCCCGTGGGACGCGGGCCATCGTTGAACACGTGGCCGAGATGGCTGTCGCAGCGCGCGCAGCGGATTTCGGTCCGGACCATGCCGTGGCTGCTGTCGGTCAGCGTTTTGATGGCGCCGCTGTCGACACCTTCCCAGAAGCTGGGCCAACCGGTACCGGAGTCGAACTTGCTGGCGGAACTGAACAGCTCGGCACCGCAGCAGACGCAGTGGTACATGCCGCTGCCCTTGTGGTTCCAGTAGACGCCGCTGAAGGCCCGCTCGGTACCACCCTGACGGGTCACGGCGTACTGCTCGGGCGTGAGACGCTGACGCCATTCGGCGTCGGACGCCTCAACAAACGACGGAGCTTCGGAACTGAAGCTGCCTGACGTGCAGCTGGCCCCGGGCTGAACATCCGACATCGCGATCAAACAGCGCTGGAGGATCAGCCTAGGCAGCGCTGATCGGGGGCAGCAGGCCTCGCACCAGCTCGGCCAGGGAGGCCACGGCACCGGGTTGGCCGCGCAGGCTGCGCAGGTCGTCGCGCAGGCCCGCCAGCCGGGCCGGATGGTCGAGCCAGTCGGCCGCCTCCGCAGCGATCTCGGCCGGGGTGATCGCCCCCACCCGCTCCGGCACCACGAGGCGGCCCGCGGAGATGTTCGGCCAGGCCAGGAAGCCGCGCTGCCGCATGCGCCAGGCCGTCAGGGCCACCCCCAGCAGCCAGCGCAGGATCGGCAACCGTGCCAGGAGTCCGATCCCGCCATCCCAGGCCTGCATCACCGCGAGATGCTGGGTCGGCACCAGCACCAGCATCGGCACCCCCAGCGCCCCGAGCTCGGCGGTGTTGGCACCCACGGTGGTGAGCGCCAGCCGACACTGACTCAGGGCCCCATGCACCGGATGGGTCTCGAGCAGGTCGATGCGAGTGCCGGCAGGCGTCACCAGGGCACGGCCCCCGGCCAAGGGGGATGGGGCGGTGCCGGAGCCAGGCGCCGGCAGAGCGCGCTCCAACCTCGGTTCGCCGGTGCCGTAGTGCTGCTGGATCGGATTGGCCGGCCCGGCGTAGGCCAGCAGCTCCTGGACCGACGTGGTGGGCGCCACCGGCAGCAGGAAGCGGCAGCCCGGCCGCAGGGCCGCCAGACGATCGGCCGTGTCCAGCAGGAAGGGCATGCCCACCTGCAGCTTGGCCCGCTTGGAGCCCGGCAGCAACGCCACCCACTCCCCCGGCGGCAGCGGAGCTTCATCGCGGGCCTGCGCCGACAGGTCGGCCATCAGATCGCCCACCACGGTGCAGCGCTGGCGCCAGCGGGGCTTGAGCCGGTCGGCCGCGGCTGGCCCCATGGCGGCGATCCGGTCGTTCCAACGGGGCCAGCGCGCCACCCATTCGGCATAGGTGAGGTGGCGATAACCGAGCCGGGCCGAGAGCAGCACGGTCCAGAACTGGTCACCGCCCAGAAACACCACCACTCCCTGACGCGGCCAGGCGGCATGGCGGCGCGGACGCAGCAGCAGGCCCCAGAAGCGGTGGGCCGGCCAGATCCGCTCGAACAGCTGCCAGCCCTCGGCGACGCCATGCTCCGCTCCGGTGGCATTGGGACAGGGCACCAGCACCAGCCGCAGGCTGAAGGGTGCATCCGGAACCAGGGGCCTCAGGGGCAGGAGCTCGTGCAGCCGCCGCGCCAGGGGACGAACCCAGGTGGTGAGCTCACCCGGGCCATTGCACACCAGCGTGATGGCGGCAGTGGAATCCGGCACGGAGCGGACCACCTGATGGAGAGCAGGGTGTGAAAAAAGAGTGCGGATGGCGAGACTTGAACTCGCAAGACCGAAGTCACACGCCCCTCAAACGTGCGTGTCTACCAATTCCACCACATCCGCAGGGATCGTCTGGAGGCCAGGCTCCATCCGGGTGGGAGACGGCCGGAGCCGCTCGGCCAGCAATATACCTAGCGCCCGTCCCCACGGATCTGCGCCCTGGGATCGCGTCGGGGATGGCAAGGGGGCCTGTGAGCGCTGATACAGTCCGCTCCGGCCTGCACGCAGCGGCCAGCCCGCAGTTTCCACTGCCCCGTCCCTGCCTCGTTCGCGGATGCCCATCGGCAAACTGCTGATCGCCAACCGTGGCGAGATCGCCCTACGCATCATTCGCAGTTGCCGCGAGCTCGGCATTGCCACGGTGGCCGTCTACAGCACGGTCGATCGCAACGCTCTGCACGTTCAGCTGGCCGATGAAGCGGTCTGCGTGGGCGAAGCCCCCAGTAGCAAGAGTTACCTCAACATCCCCAATATCCTGGCGGCCGCCACCTCCCGCGGTGCCGACGCCATCCATCCCGGCTACGGCTTCCTGGCCGAGAACGACCGCTTCGCCGAGATCTGCGCCGACCACGGCATCACCTTCGTCGGCCCCTCGCCCGAGGCGATCCGGGCCATGGGCGACAAGTCGACTGCCAAGGCCACGATGCAGGCGGTGGGAGTCCCCACCATCCCCGGCAGCGAGGGACTGCTGGCCACGGCAGCCGAAGCGGCCAGCCTCGCCGCCACCATGGGCTACCCGGTGATGATCAAGGCCACCGCCGGCGGGGGTGGTCGGGGCATGCGGCTCGTGCCGAGCGCCGATCAGCTGGAGAAGCTGTTCAAGGCGGCCCAGGGGGAAGCGGAAGCCGCCTTCGGCAACCCGGGCCTCTACATGGAGAAATTCATCGACCGCCCCCGGCACGTGGAGGTGCAGGTGCTGGCGGATCGCCACGGCAACGTGGTGCACCTGGGTGAGCGCGACTGCTCCATCCAGCGCCGCCATCAGAAGCTGCTCGAGGAAGCCCCGAGCGTGGCGATCAACGCCGATCTGCGGCGCCAGATGGGAGAGGCGGCGGTGGCCGCAGCCCGCAGCATCGGCTACGAGGGTGCCGGCACCGTGGAATTCCTGGTGGACCGCGAGGGCAAGTTCTATTTCATGGAGATGAACACCCGCATCCAGGTGGAGCATCCCGTCACCGAGATGGTGACCGGAGTCGACCTGATCGCCGAACAACTGCGCATTGCCGGCGGCGAACCGATCAGCGTCCGGCAGGACGAGATCAAACTCACCGGCCATGCCATCGAGTGCCGCATCAATGCCGAGGACCCTCGCCAGAACTTCCGCCCAGCCCCGGGCCGGATCACGGGCTGGCTGCCGCCTGGTGGTCCTGGCGTGCGGGTGGACAGCCACGTCTACACGGGCTACGAGATCCCACCCTTCTACGACTCGCTGATCGGCAAGCTGATCGTCTGGGGGGTGGACCGGGAGGCCGCCATCAAGCGGATGCACCGTGCCCTGTCCGAGTGTGCGGTGACCGGCATCCCCACCACGATCAACTTCCACCTGGCTCTGCTGGATCGCCCCGAGTTCCGCAGCGGCGATCTCCACACCAAATTCGTTGAAGAGGAGATGCTGCCCTTCTAGGGCGCCATGGCCAGGCCGAAAGCGCCGCCTTTGAATTGCAGAACGGCAACCAGGCCAAGGCCCTGAGCCACAGCCCCTAAGCCACAGTCGAGCTGCGCAGCAGCATCAGGGTGAGCAGACCCTGCTGGCCCACCAGCAGTTCGCGCACCAGGCTGATCAGGCCCACCCACACCACCGGGGTGACATCCACCCCGCCGATCGGTTGGATCAGGCGGCGGGTGGGGGCCAGCAGGGGCTCGGTGGGGACGCTCACCAGCCGCATCACCCCCTTGGCCAGATCGATCTGGGGGTACCAGGTGAGCACGATGCGAAACAGGAACAGCAGCGTCCAGCCCGCCAGCAGCAGCCCCAGCAGCAGGTGTGCCAGCGGCAGCAGCTCCAGGCGGGGCAAGGCAGGGGGCGTCACAAAGCTCTAAGCGGCTGGAAAGGAATCGTAGGAACCCGCCAGCGCTGCCTAAGATCGCCCTTGAAACCCTTGGCGTCTGCGACGCCATCGCCGCCATGACTCCTTCCCTCGCCAACTTCCTGAGCAGCCTCGCCTGGGGGGCGGTGATCGTGGTCATTCCGATCAGCCTGGCGCTCGTGCTGATCAGCCAGAACGACCAGGTCGACCGTCGCCTCTGAATCAGAACATCCACGCCGGGTCCTTACAGTGGAGCTGACGCTCCGTTGGACCGTGCGCTGTGGTTAATGCCAGTCTGAACTGGGCCAGCATCGTTGGCATCGTGCTGGCGGTAGGTGGGGCCTTCCTCTATTTCATGAGGAGCTTCAAGCCTGCACTGGCCCGCGATTACGACGTCTTCTTTGCCGCCGTGGGCCTGCTCTGCGGTGGCATTCTCTTTTTTCAGGGCTGGCGTCTCGATCCGATCCTCCAGTTCGGTCAGTTCCTGCTGGCCGGCACCACGGTGTTCTTCGCCTATGAGAGCGTGCGTCTGCGGGGCGTGACCACCGAACAGGCACGACGCTCGTCCTACTTCGAAGACGAGGACCCGATCGAACCGTCCCGCCCCCGCATGGGTGGCGGCCGCGGCTACGACGACGACTACGACCGGTTCGATGAGCCCCAGCCGGTGCGCCGTGGCATCCGCTCCCGCGATCCCGACGACGGAGACCAGGACGATTTCTACCGACCCAGCCGGGTCAGCCGTGCCGCCATTCCGGAGCGTGCGGCAAGCCGGCGATCCAGTGGCAGTGACCAGTGGGACAACGCTGGTCCTGGTCCAGACGAGCGATCCGGACGCCCTCCCCGCAGACCTGCAGGCGATCTTCGTGGTGAGACCCGGGGCGATCTTCGTGGTGAGGCCCGCGGCGATGCCCGGGGCGCAGACGACATGCCACCACGGCCGTCCCGCTATGCAGCGGGTGCTCCTCAAGGCGACAGTGGCAGCTTCGGAGCCCGCCGGCGGCAACGGGAGACCACCCCGGAACCGCGCCGCGGCAGCCGGCCCAGCGCCACCGATGGGATGCCACGCTCCAGCCGCCGCCCCAGTGGCTCTCCCGACACCTCCAGCTGGGGCAGCTCCACCGGGGTGGGCCCCGCCGGAACCCCTCCGCCGCGCGGCTCAGCCCAGCCGGGCCCAGGATCGCCTGGCCCGGCCCCGGGTGTTCCGCAGGGCACCTCCTACCGCAGCCGCCCAGGCGCTTCCGCATCAGTGAGCGATGCGGAGTTCACGCCGGTGAGGCCCACGGAGCCAGGCCCAGCTCCTGGCCAGACCACAGGTCCCACCCGGACCAACACGCCCAGCGACACCAGCCCGTCCCGGGATAACAGCTCCCGGTTCGACGACTGAGACCTCCAGCCGGCCTCAGCCTGGCCCTGCTGATCGGCTTGTCTGGCTGCGCCCTTCCCTGGGGGCTGCGGCGCCAGGCCGCCGTACCGTTGGGGCTGGGTGCTGAAGGCCGGGAGCAACCGGCCCTCAGCGGCGACGGACGCCTGCTCGCCTCCCTGGTCGAGCGCGGCGGCCGCACTACGGTGCTGCTGCAGGAGCGGCGCAGCGGCAAGGTGCTGCCCCTGCGCCATCTGCGCAAGCATCAGCCGCACGCCTCACCCTCGCTGAGCTGGAACGGTCGCTACCTGGCCTTGCTGATCCAGCGGGGCCAGCGCCGCGATGCCGTGATCGAAGATCGGCTCAGGGGCTCCCTGTTGCCATTGCGCCTGGGCGGTGATCGGGAACCGCAGCGGCTGAGCCTCGCCCCCGATGGCCAGCGGATCGCCATTGAGGTGGTGGTGGCCGGCCGCCGCCAGGTCGAGGTCTACGACCTTGGCGGCTGGCTGGAGCCGGATCTGCCGGGTGCCCAGGCCTTGCAGGGTGGTGGCCCTGGCCCGCAGCCATGAGAAGCCGCGTCCGCCTGGCGAGCCTTCAGTTGATCCCGTTGGCACTGGCCGCCCTGCTGGGCGGATGTCTCGGAGGCGGGCCGCGTCCCCTGTTCGGACTCAACGCCCAACTGGCCCGGGAGGGCAGCAGCCACGACCCGGCCCTGGCAGGGCCCTGGCTGGCCTTGATCCGCGGACGGCAGGGACGGGAGCGGGCAGAGCTGCTGGATCTGCGGCACACAGCTCCCGTGCCAGTGCCGGGCCTGAACCGACCCGATGCCCAGCCCCTGAGTCTCTCGGTGGATCAGCGGGGAGAGCGCCTCGCCCTGGTGCGCCAGCTGGAGGGACGCACCGAACTGCTGCTCTATCGCCGCTCGTTGCAGAGCCTGCAGCGGATCCCCATCGAACCGGCCGGAGTGCCGCGCCTGGTGAGCCTCAGCGCCGATGGCAGGGTGCTGGCCGTGCAGGTGAGCCGCGGCGGACTCTGGCAGGTGGATCTGATCGAGCTGCCGTGAGCGCTCAGGGCACCAGGCCGGCCCAGTGCAGGAAGGTGTCGCGGCTGAAGGCCTCAATCAGCAGCACTGCCGCAAATCCGAGCATGGCGAAGCGACCATTCACCCGCTCGGCATAGCCACTCCAGCCAAACGCGGGCTGGTCGGGCGTGGTGGCACTGGTCGCCGGAACGTTGGCGTCAACTGGGCTGTCGGCAGGGGCTCCGGCGGCGTCTGGGCTGGTGGCGGAGCTCATCGATTCAGGCATGGCGGCCCACGTCATAGCCGGCCGCCGGTAACAACCGCCAGCCGCCACGACCATCGAGTTCGAGAACCGTGTCGTGGAATGCCGTGAGGGTGGGGCGATGGCCCACGCTCACGAAGGCCATGTCCCGCTGGACCAACAGGTCGTAGAGATGCCGTTCGGTGGCCACATCAAGGGCACTGGTGGCCTCATCGAGCACCACGAAGCGGGGCGCGCTCAGCAGCAGGCGTGCGAAGGCGAGACGCTGCTGCTCCCCCAGCGACAACAGCCGGGGCCAGTCCTGAATGATGTCGAGATCGGGATAGCGATGCACCAGCTCCGGCAGCTTGACCTGTTCGAGCACATGGCGCAGTTGCTCATCACTGAAGCGATCGCTGGGCTGGGGATAGCAGAGCTGCTCCCGCAGGCTGCCCAGGATCATGTAGGGCTTCTGGGGAATGAACAGCAGCTCGCCTTCGGGGGGGCGCTGCACGGCACCCGCCCCAGCCGGCCAGAGGCCACTCACCAGACGGAGGAAGGAGGTCTTGCCGCAACCGGAAGGCCCCACCACCAGCAGGCGCTGGTCGGCACCGATCTCGAGGCTGAGGTCGTGGATCAGCACGCGCTGGGTGCGCGGCGGCACCAGATCCACATGACTCACCAGGATCGAATCGGGCCGCACCGCCAGGCCATCGGAACCGATCGGCGCTACCGCGCCTGCCCCCCCAGGGGAACCGGCCAGTCGCTGCTCACTCGCCTCAAGCTCGGCCATCTCACGACCGATCTCCTCGACCTTGCCCTGGAAACCCTCAAGACGGCTGATCGAAGCGGAGAAAGCGGCCAGCTGGTCGATGTTGTTGACGATATAACTCACCGAGAACAGAACCTGGCTGAAGGCAATACTGGCCTGGCCGAAGACACCGAAATCGACCTCCTTGGCGAAGTAGATCGGCGCGATCACCAGCCAGGGCAGGAAGCGGGAGAAGTAGTCGTAGGAGCGCTGGATCACACTGATCATCGCCGTCCAGACGATCAGGCGGTCATAGTTGCGAATCGCGCCGCTCAGCCGACGCCCGGCCTCCTTGCCCTCCTGACCTTCGCCGCGATAGAAGGCGATCGCCTCGGCGTTGTCACGGATATGGACGAGGCCGTAGCGGAAGTCGGCCTCAAGCTTGAGCTGCTGGTAGTTGAGGATCACCAGCTTGCGACTGGCGAAAACGATCAACGCCGTACCGAACACGGAATAGGCCAGCAACAGCAGCGCCAGTCGACTGTTGATGCTCCACAAGACGATAATGAAACTGAAGAATGTCAGCAGAGCCGAGAGGATCTCAACCGTGACACTCAGACTGGTCGAGGTGAAGCTGGCCGCATCCTGCGAAATCCGCTGATCAGGGTTATCGATCTCCTCGGCAGATTCGTCGTTGGGATTCAGAACATAGTAGGCACGATTGGTGAGATAGCGTGTCAGCAAACGACCGCTCAGCCACTCTCTCCAGAGCAGCCCCAACTTGGGGATGAGATAGCTCTGAATCGCCCGGATCGGCAAGGCCAACACCAGGCAGAAGGCATAGATCGCCACCGTTTTCCAGAATCCATCCTGGTCATAGGCCACCAGGGTGTTATCGACATTGCGGGCAACAAAGCTGATGCCCACGTTGATGCCATTGATCACCAGGATCAGCAGGGTGATCACCCCCAGCAGCAGCCACGGCAGCCAGCGCCCCTGACGCAGCCGGCCCCGCAGAGCTCCGAAGGCAGCCAGGCCCGCCACGAACAGCAGCATCACCACAGCCCCGATCGGCCCCTGCCAGATCGCGTTGATCTGCTGCGGCACCCCCGGCAGGAAGCGGTCGCGCAGGTCGGGAATGAAGGCCCCTGCCCCGGCCACCACGGCGGTGAAAATCAGCAGCGTGACTCCCACCACCACCGCCACCAGGGCCAGCACCAGCAGCAGGAACTGGCCGGCACTGCTCTCCTCCACCGGCAGGAAATAGGGCTGGGCCAGGCGCTGCAGCTTCGCGAGCTGATCGCGGAACGCCTTGAGCGGATTCATGGAGCGCAGCAGATCAGGTCATTGTCGCCGCTGCCGCCCCCCGCCTGCTGCCCCCGCCTCAGCCGGGTGGCCAGGCCAGGGGACGGCCGCCGATCACGTGCACATGCAGATGGAACACGGTCTGCCCCGCCTCGGCCCCGGAGTTGATCACCGTGCGCCAGCTGCTGAGGCCCTCCTGGCGCGCCACCTTCGCCGCCACCAGGAGGAGGTGGCCGAGCAGGGCCCCATGCTCCTCGCCGGCATCCGCCAGCTGGGCCAGGGGCTCACGCGGGATCACCAGCACATGCACCGGGGCCTGGGGGGCCACATCCCGAAAGGCCAGGCAGAGATCGTCGGCATACACCTCGTCGCAGGGGATCTCACCACGCAGGATGCGCCCGAAGATCGTGTCGCCGCTGGCCATGGCACCGGAAGGGGATGAGACGGGGGTGGCACTGACACTGCAGCGACCCCTGGCGTGATGTTGGCACGATCCTGCAGTGCGGCCCTGCAGGGCCTGGAGGCTGTGCCGGTGCAGGTGGAAGTGGACATCGCCCCCGGGCTGCCCGGCCTACAGATGGTGGGACTGGCGGATACGGCGATTCAGGAGGCGCGGGAGCGGGTGCGGGCGGCAATCCGCAACAGCGGCCTCAAGGTGCCGCTGACCCGGGTGGTGGTGAGCCTGGCGCCGGCGGATCTGCGCAAGGAAGGGCCCTGGTTCGACCTGCCGATCGCCCTTGGGATGCTGGTGGCCAGCGGCCAGCTGCCGCAGGCGCGACTGGAGGGGATCTGGAGTGCGGCGGAACTGGGGTTGGACGGGCGGCTGCGGCCGGTCCGTGGCGTGCTGGCCCAGGCCCTGGCGGCCAGCCGCGGTGGGGCCAGGGCCCTCGTGGTGCCACGGGCCAATGCCGCCGAAGCCGCCTTGGTGGAGACCCTGCCCCTCTGGCCGGCGGACACCCTGCAGGAGGTGCTGGAACTGCTGCGGGATCCCAGCAAGGCCCCGCCACCGGGATCGCTGAGCCCGGCGGCCACTCGGCAACCGGGCCCTGGAGATCAACGGGAACCCGTGGATCCCGATCGCCCCCAGGGAGGTCGCAGCGATCTCGATCTGGCCGACGTGGAAGGGCAGCAGCACGGACGGCGCGCCCTCGAGATCGCTGCGGCGGGCCATCACCATCTGCTGCTGGTGGGTCCGCCAGGCAGCGGCAAGACGATGCTGGCGCGGCGCCTGGCGGGTCTGATGCCGCCCCTGGAGCGGGACGAAGCCCTCGAACTCACCCAGCTGCATTCGGTGGCGGGCCTCCTGCGCGCTGAAACCAGCCTGCTGCTGCAGAGGCCTTTCCGCAGCCCGCATCACAGCTGCACCGCCGCTGCGCTGATCGGCGGCGGGGCCCATCCCAGGCCCGGCGAACTCAGCCTGGCCCACCAGGGCGTTCTGTTCCTCGATGAGCTCACCGAGTTTCGCCGGGAGGTGTTGGAACTGCTGCGCCAGCCCCTGGAGGAGGGGGAGGTGTGGATCAGCCGCAACCGCCTGCGCTGCCGCTTTCCCTGCCGCACCACCCTGGTGGCGGCCACCAACCCCTGCCCCTGCGGCTGGCATGGGGATCCTCAGCGGGCCTGCAGCTGTGGCGTCGTGCAGCGGCGGCGCTACTGGAACCGGCTGTCCGGCCCCCTGCTGGATCGAATTGATCTGCAGGTGGTGATGCAGCGCCCATCCGCCGCCTCCCTGGCCCGCCGCTACGGGTACGGGGCAGCGGCACAGGGAACCACCAGGTCAGGCAGTGCAGCGGCTGCAAGCTCCATCTCTGCCGGGACTGGCACCATCCACGAAGGTGCCGAACAGACAGGCCTGCCGGAATCCAGCGCCATCGTGGCCGGCAGGGTGGCAGCGGCTCGCACCAGCATGCGTCGCCACAATCCGCAGGGCTGCGCCAACGCCGCACTGCCGGCGGCGGAGCTGCGCCGGGTCCTCAACCCCAGCCCGGCGGCACTGGAACTGTGGGAGGCCAGCGTGCACCACCGCCAGCTGAGCGCGCGGGCGGCGGAGCGGGTGCTGCGCGTCGCCCGCACCATCGCCGACCTGGAGCAGGCCCGCACTGAGCTTGCACACGTTGGCGTGAGCCAAGCGCTGCTCGACCAGGTGCAGTCAGACGATGCAGATTCCACCGAACGGATGCCGGTGAGCGAGCGGGCCGTGGCCGAGGCCCTCAGTTATCGCTCCTTTGACGGCCTCACGCAGGATCGGAGCTGAGCGGGGGCCAAAAGCCCTGAGCGGAGAACCCCACGGCCATGGCTCTCCACGGAAACTCCTAGCGACGCTTGCGGGGCCGATCGGTGTAGGGCTGCATCCCAACAGCGGGGGGCAGGTGTTGGCCCTCCTCGCGAGGGTTGCCGAGCGCATGGCTCACCATTTCACTGAGCCAGTTGAGAAACAACGTGGCAGAGGAGGCCGGCGGAAGGGCTGTGGCGGCGGCAGGACGAGCGATCCATTCCGTACGACGGTCCATGATCCAGTGGCGATCGACACCTCCAGGGTGGTGGGAAATCACCAGACTGAATACAGGTAAAAACACCGACGCAGCGGGGCCTTGCCATGGACACGCCCCAGTCCTCCGCAGCCCGCAGAAGGTTGGACAGGCCCCAGCCAAGCCCCAAAGGTTCGACAGGCCAGCAAAAAGCCCCGACTCGCGGGGCACGCAGAGATTCAGACCTGCAGAGCGTTGACGAATCCCTGAACCCCGCTGGACTCAGCGGCGGCGGCGGCGCTGCTGGGCCTTGCGCTTGTACTTCTCAGTGGGGGTTTCGTGGTGGCGCAGGCGCTTGAGGTCGGCGAAGATTCCGGCCTTGGAGACCTGGCGCTTGAAGCGGCGAAGGGCCGACTCGATTCCCTCGTTTTCGCCGACAGTGACCTGGGTCATGAAGCGCTGCAAATCAGTTCAGAGTGATTCACCCTAGCAAGCAGGCCAGCCCTCATCCCGGCTCCGCAGGAGTCACTGCGGCCTGGTTCTCCGAGGGCCAGCTATCGCGGTAGAGGTAGACGTGCCCCAGGGCCCGGTTGCCGAAGTGGCGTCGCATCAGCCGCCAACCAGGCTCCAGTTCCAACTTGAGGAATCCACTGCCGGCGCCCTGGGTACGGGCCACGACCATCTCGGGCCCGACGCCGGCCTTGGTGGGCATCGCCATCAGCAGGATGTCGTCGTTGCCCTGGATCACGCTGAGGCGATAGACAGTACCCAGGTCGCTGCCACCGACGCGAACCGAGTAGCCGTTGGCATCGATGAAGCGGCTGCAGATGCCGGTGAAATCAAAGCTGCCCAGCAGGGGATTGACCGGAGCAGGCTTGCCGGACCCCACAGCGAAGCAGGGGCGAGTGGCCTTGACCTGCTCATAGATGTTGAGCTGGGCTCGGGTTCCATCGCCGATCGGCGCCGACACCAGCACAAAGCGTTCCTGCTCCACTTCGCCAACCTGGAACAGGGAGCTGGCCCGCGCGACCGGGGCTTCCAACAGCGGCACCGCGGCGCCTCCGAGCAGGAGCAGGGTGGCCAGCAGGGGGCGCAGGGCTGCAGCGCCTCGCTGGTGCAAGGTGCGAGGCCTGGCAGGGAGGGAGCTCGGGAGGATCACGGTGGGACGGGCAGGGGACAGGTGAGGGAAATCGTATGCAGGGCGACCGAAGCGCACCAGCCGCAGCCGCCCAATCCTCAAGCCGGCTTGTTGAGACGAATCGCCACCACCAGGGCCACAACCGTGCCGGGCAGACATCCCGCCAGGATCAGACGGGTGACGGACACCCCCAGATCCGGATCCCCGTAGGCCAGTTCGAACACCGAACCGGTGGCAGCGATCCCGAGCAGGCAGGCCAAGGCGAGGAACACCCCCGCCAGCGGTTTCATCGGCATGGATCTGAGAAAGGATTGAGGAAGACAGGCGTGAAACTGTTTGTCTCAGTGCAGTGCGCCAGTGCGTCGAGCTCAGCGCACTGAGCGGACGTCGTCACGCTGGAAGCCGTGCTCCTGCAAGCCCTCGTTGAGGCTGATCTCATCGGTGACGCGATCGACGAACAGCACACCGTTGAGGTGATCCAGTTCGTGCTGGATGCAGCGGGCCAGGAGACCATCGGTCTTGAGGCGGCGGGGCCGGCCCATCTCATCGCGGAAGTTCACCTCGACCCGGCTGGGGCGCACCACATCGAGATAGACCCCCGGGATGCTGAGGCAGCCTTCCTCGTAGGTATCGATCGCGGCACTGGCGGCGGTGATCTCGGGATTGATCAACACCATCGGCGGGGTGGCCGGATTCTCAGGATCGAGGTCAATCACCAGCAGCTGCTTGTGGATGCCCACCTGGGGAGCGGCCAGACCGATGCCCTTGGCGGTGTACATGCTGCGCAGCATGTCGCGGGCCAGATCCCGGATGCTTTCATCCACCTTGCCGATGCGTCGGGCCGGATCGCGCAGCACCTGATCACCGAGGGTGTGGATCGCCAGCGGCGGCTGGTCCAGGGGCTCCTTGGGAACCTGCACGGCGCGGTTCACCTGCTCCGCAGATCGGGCCAACTGGGCGAAGCTGCGAGCCAAGGCGACACCTGAAACGATGGATCGATTCTAAGTGGCGTCCACCGGAGCGATGGCATGGCAAGCCAGGGGAAGACCGAACGGCCGCGGCCGAAACCCCTGCCACTGACGGCGGATCAGGTGGTGGGCCGCACCCCCGTGGTGAAGGAGCCCCGCCTGGATCAGGGGCGGCTCTTCTGGCTGGAGCAGCGTCCCCACGAAGGCGGCCGCACGACCCTGCTGCTGCAGCTTCCGCCCTCCAGCCAGGCCGACCCCGCACCGGGCCGGGTGCTGGAACTCACTCCAGGGGACTGGAACCTGCGCAGCCGCGTTCACGACTACGGCGGTGGTTGCTACGCCGTGCAGGGCGACACGGTGGTGATGGTCGCGGACGCCGACCGTGCCCTCTGGCGGCTGGATCTGGCGGATCTCACGGCAGGGCTCACCGCGGCTCTCCCAGCAGGGCTCACGGCAGAACTCGGAACGGATCTCGAGCCGGGGCTCAGCGCAGAGTGCCCGGAGGCTGCCTCAGTGGATTCGCCCCTCCCACTCCTGCTGCCGGCCCAGCGGCTCACGGCGGCGGATCCGCAGCGCTGCTTCGCCGATGGGCTGATCGATGCCGCGCGCCAGCGCTGGATCGGCGTGATGGAAGCCGCCGGCCGCGACCATCTGGTCAGCGTGCCGCTGCAAGGCGGCGAGCCCACCGTGCTGCTGGAGCCCGACGACTTCTGCGGCTACGCCGCCCTCAGCCCGGATGGCCGCCAGCTGGCCTGGGTGGAATGGCAACAGCCCTTCATGCCCTGGCAGCGCAGCCAGGTGTGGCTGGGACGCTTCGCGGCCGACGGCTCCCTGCAGCAGCGCCAGCCCGTGGCGGGTGCCGGAGCCGCCGCAACCCATCACTGCTCGGTGTTCCAGCCGCTGTGGATCGGCAACGGCGACCTGGTGGTGGCCAACGACCGCAGCGGCTGGTGGAACCTGGAGCGCCTGAGCGCGGAGCGGATCGCCAAGCTCTGGCCCCAAGGAACCGCTGCCGGCGCTCTGAACCCGGCCGCGGAGGCCTCCGGTCAGGAGCCCACTGACCCCGGCTGGGAGCCCCTTCTGCCTCTGCAGGCGGAATTCGCCATGCCCCAGTGGGTCTATGGCATGCGCACCACGGCCTGGGACGGCGAGCAGCTGGTGGCCGCCGCCTGCCGTGACGGCCGCTGGGAGCTGGGCGTGGTGCCGCTGGACCTCACGCACTGCCAGCAGGCGGGGGCGCCTGCCCAGCCTGCGGATCTCTGGCAGCCCCTGGATCTGCCCGTGGATGACCTCGCCATGCTCTGCGCCGAGGCCGGACGGATGGTCTGTGTCGCCAGCGGACCCGCGACCGGCTCCGGCCTGCTGGAGGTGGATCTGGCCAGCGGCCGCTGGCAGCATCGCCCCGTGGAGCCCTGCGTTCTGCCCCCCGAAGCGCTCAGCCGGCCGGAGCCGCTCTGGTTCCAGGGCCATGGCGACCAGCCCACCCACGCCTGGTACTACCCGCCCAGCGGCGGCTCCAGCCCCCAGGCACCGCTGCTGGTGAAGAGCCACAGCGGCCCCACCGGCATGGCCCGAACCGGCCTCAACCTGGCGATCCAGTTCTGGACCTCGCGCGGCTGGGGCGTGGTGGACGTGAACTACGGCGGCTCCACCGGCTTCGGCCGGGCCTACCGGGAGCGGCTCGATGGCCAGTGGGGCGTGGTCGATGTGGCCGACTGCGCCGCCGCGGCCC
>NZ_JAYGID010000039.1:0-130260 GCF_034931685.1 Synechococcus sp. CCY9202 | reverse complement strand
ACAAGGTCCCGATCGTTGCCGCCGTCTCCATTGATGACACTGGCTGCCCGGTTCATGTGAAGCTTTCAACAGTCCCGACGTTCTCGTTTGCAGCTATCGCTGACTGGGCCCAGGATTCATTGGCCATAGGGTGTGAAGTGGTATCTGATGGACTGGCTTGCTTCCGCGCCGTGGCAGAAGTCGGTTGCTTCCATCACCCTGTGGTAGTGAACGGACGCCATCCCAATGAGCTGCCTGAATTCCACTGGATCAACACGATACTCAGCAACCTGAAAACCAGCTTCAGCGGCACGTTTCACGCCTTGCGATTCGATAAGTACGCCGACCGCTACCTGGGCGCCTTCACTTACCGCTTCAACCGGCGCTTCAATCTTTCGGCGATGACGGACCGGGTGGTTCATGCCGTCTGTATCTGCACCGCACGTCCCGAGCGTCACCTCAGGAAAGCGGAGCTTGCTACCTAATCAAGTCGAGCCTTGTGGCCTCCAATGTCACACGATGCGATTGTTCGGGATCTCGGCTGTGTCCCTCTCGCCTCCCTGTGTCTGTGCCCGGTAGCGGCCTCAGAATCGACTGATCGTTCCAGTGATGCTTACGAACACAGATTAGGGGAGAATAATCGCATAGGGGAAGCAGGTGAAAGAGAAGTGGGGGTATGACATTGCGGCTGCGGACCGTCGTGATGGATCGCAGTCCGTGATTCAGCGTTTCAGACGGCCACCGTTGCAACGGGCTTGTCTGTTGTGCGCAGGGTCCCGTCGGTTGGCGTTAACCAATTCGGATCGTCCAAGGCAGCGTGAAGGATATCCATCACCTCCAATACCTTGGCTGTTTCGAGAAGGTCAAGGCTGAGCGTTTCGGCAAGATGCTCAAGGATCAGCTGCTCCTGTTCGAGCAGCGGTCCATCAGAGCGCATGATTTCTGCAGCCATGGCATAGGCGGTGTGCCGTTGTCGCGGGTCGAGAACGCTGGCTGCCCGCTCCATCAGTCCTTCAGCTCCGAGCCGACGTAATTCGGCTAGAAGGTCATCCATCAGCGCGATCATCTGGGCTTCGCTGCGCTGGTTGTAAGGAGCTCGGTAATCCAGCAGGTGGCGTAGAGAACGGGTGCCGGCTCGCGTGAGACTACCGTCCCATGAGACAGCAGCCAGGGCAACGGCTGCAAGCGCAGTGGGGGAATCCATGGAAAAGTCCGGGGAGGTCTGCTCCATCACCAGTCAGGACCCCATCTCACTTCGGTCGCCAATGCAACAGACCAGGCTGACCTGTCATGCAGATTTACATCGGCTGAACCGCCGCTGTGCGAATTCGCTCACGTTGAACAGCTATCGGATGACATTGATACAGTTCAAGCAAGTGATCACAGTCTGCCGACCATTAGGCCAGTGACTTTGTAGGCCATCAACTTTGGTGCGATGAGTCTCAGTCGAATGATTTGGAAGGACACTGCTTGCGAATGCCGCCGTAGAAGAGTCCGTTGAAGCGATCTTCCCCCAGCTTTTCGACAAAATCAGCCTGCTTGGGGTACTGGCCGAAGATGAATCCGATCGCCATGCCTTCGTAGAGCCCTCGGTCGTAATCAGTCATCCGGCCGGGATTTTCGCTCTTCATGCTGCCGCAGTAGAAGTCCACGGCCTGGCGCACCAGGAATTCGTTGTCGGCGGCCTCGGCCGTTGCCGCGGGACTCAGGAGAAGGGCGAGGGCCGTGGCCAGCATGGGAGCCATTCTGTTCAGCAGCGGTTCCCGTCCGCCAGTCCCAGACTCTGCAGCCTGCTGGCCCATTGTTGCTGCGCTGGAGCCAGTTGCGTGCATGTCATTCAAGGCTGACTCCCGCGTGAATCCGGAGATCTTCCCATGCATCCCCAATCGGCTGCAGCCTCAGTTGGCTGTTCTTTCAGATGGATTCGCCTTGCTTGAGGGACTGGCCAGAGGACTGGCCGGTTCCTGTTCGGCGGGAGGGTCGACCAGCAGGGGAGCGGCGAACATTTCCAGCAGGCGATTGGTGCCGGCGGTGAAGCGGCGGATTTCGCGCAGCGCTCCCACTAATTCCGGTGTGGTCTTCTGCAGCACAGCATCCACCCGGGTGGAGGTCTGGCCCACCTCCGCGCCCGTTCGCTGGTAGGCGCGCAGGGTGTCGCGGGTCACGGCTGCCGTGCTGCCGGTCTCGCGGTTGAGGGTGCCGGCCAGGCGGCTGACGTCGGCAAGGGTGCCGTTGAAGCGGCCGATGGCGCCGGGAAGGTCTTTCTCGACCACCTTGACCGTGCTCTGCAGGGTGCGATCCAGCTGCAGACGGGTCTGGGCCAGCTCCTGCAGAAGATCGGCCACGTCGGTGGGTGGGTCGTAAGGGATCAGAAGATCGGTGCGTGCCAACGCAGAACCCGGTGGGCTGGGGTCGGCCGTAATGGCGATTTCACTGTCGCCGATCACCCCGGGCCGGGTGCCGTAGGCGCGGCTACGCGGACCGAGCAGCGAGCGGTAGCGCTCCACGATGCGCAGATCCACGGCCACCACACCATCAGGTCCGAGCTGGACCCGATCCACCCGACCGATCCGATAGCCGGAGAGGGTCACATGCACGCCTGGCCAGATGCCGGTGGCGTCGCGGGTGCGCATCCGGGCTTCAAAGCTGTTGCGCCAGCGGAGCTGCTCCATAACCATGCCCCGCACCACCCAGCCGCCCATCAGCAGGGCGCCGATGATGAACAGCCAGCTCAGGCGGCTGACCACCGGCCGGCGGGGCGGCCATGCCGGCAGCTGGCCGGGGCCGGAAGGCGCTCCTGGGCCGGCGGGAAGGAGCTCTGTCATCGCAGGATTCCGTGGAACGGGTCGATCAGGGTGAGCCAGGCCGCCTCCAGGACGATCACCGCGAGAAAGCACTCCGGAATCGCATCGGCGATCAGGCGGGGCAATTCCTCAAGAGACGTCTGCAGCCGGCGGCCCTTGCGCAGGCAGAGGGCTTCGGCCACCGCGGCGAACAGGGCCGTGCGCAGCAGCGTCTGCATCAGATCACCCGGGCTGATCTGTCCCATTAGCTCCCACAGCTGCCCCGCGTTATCGAGACGGGGTGTGGCCACCACACCGGCCAGCAGGATGGCGCCCACGAAGTAAGGCAGTAGCAGCACCGCCGTGATCATCGCCGCAGTCAGTTCCCTCCAGAGGCGCGGGCCGCCGGCATCGGGCTGTTCACCCAGCTGCATCTGGTGCCAGCGGTGTCGCGCCACCAGGCCCACCCGCAGCGGGGCCGACCGACTGATCCAGATCAGGTTCACACCCACCGGCCCGAAGATCTGCAGGGTGCCGATCATC
Source organism: Synechococcus sp. CCY9202 (assembly GCF_034931685.1). NCBI lineage: Bacteria > Bacillati > Cyanobacteriota > Cyanophyceae > Synechococcales > Synechococcaceae > Synechococcus > Synechococcus sp. CCY9202. The sequence goes on along the minus strand of NZ_JAYGID010000039.1, from coordinate 126,955 downwards.
AGAGCCTCCATGCTGAGGCTGCTGTTCTGGCCCAGGGCGCTCGCGAGCATGGTGGTGAGGCCATAACCGAGCGTGGCCCCCACCAGCACCGCCAGTGGTGCCGCCTCTGCAAGCTCCTGGCGGATCCGCACCAACATCCGATCTCAGGCGGCGTGAGGGCGCCCCACGATGCCACAGGTGCCCGAGCCACTGATCAGGGCGGTGCCAGGGGGGGCAGAAAAAGGGTCAGCGGAGCTGCAGCTGGCTGGCATAGGGCCCCAGCTCGTCGAGGCAGGCCCGGCCGCAGTGGCAGCCAAGGCTGAGCGCGGCGGCCAGGGACCAACCGGCGGCCAGACCGGCGCTCACGCCGGCGGCGAAGCTGTCCCCGGCCCCGTAGCTGTCGACCACGGGCCGCAGCTGGGGCAGCGCCTGGAAACGTCCGCCTGGTCTGCAGTGGCCACCCGCTGCGCCTTCGGTACCGATCCAGAGGGCCGGGGCTGGATCGATCGCGTCGTCCGGCAGCTGCTCGCCAGGGTCGAGGGCACTGCCGATCAGGGCATCGAGGGCTACGCCCGCCTGCTGGAGCACCGGCAGTCGCAGCCGGGGCGTGGCCGCCAGCCACGCCGCCCGGCGAGCCAGGCGCAGGGCCTCCGGATCGGCTGCGGTGACGAACACGCCCCGCATCGCCGCCAGCCGCTCCCAGGGCAGGGGATCGCTGGCCTGGGGGGCGAGTCGCTCGCCGATCACGCAGATGCCGCGCTCCCCGCTGGCATCGGTGAAGCTCACGCCCCGGCGGGTGGGGGCATCGCGCCAGGCCACATGCAACTCCAGTCCCAGGGCTTCGAGCCGTTCGGCAGCCTGCTGGCCGATTCGATCGCGTCCGAGGGCGGTGAAGAAGGGCACGCGGGCTCCGGTGAGGCGGGCCAGCTGCACCGCCACCACGGCCCCTCCGCCGGCGGGTTCCTCTGCGAAGGCGTTGGCGTGCTGAATCAGTCCGGGACGCGGCCATCGCGTCACTCCCAGGAAGCTCACCATCTCCACATGGCCCACCACCGCCAGGGGCAGGCCGTCGGGCAGCGATGGCAGTTCTGCGAGCGGCAGGACAGGGAGCGGCAGCGGTTCGATCACGGGGCCGTGGTTTGCTGGTTAAGACCGACGCAGCATCGAACCAGGGCACCCATGGCCTGTCCTTCCTGCGGCAGCTGGGCGGTACGCGCCGATCGCAGTCTGGCTGGCCGCATGGTGTGTGGCCGTTGCGGCCGCCCCCTCACCGGCACGGTGGTGGAGCTGGAGCAGCACCGCCGCCGGCGTCGCGGCTGGATGCGGTTGTTGCCGCGCCTGCCACGACGCAACCTGAGTCGGCGCTGGTGGGCTCTGATCGCCCTGCTGGCGATCTCAGCCCTGCTGGCGACGCTTCCTGAGCAGCCTTCGCGCCCCCGCGCTCCCTCCCCGATCGGCACCCCCGATGCCCCCCTCTTCTGACCTCAGCTCTACCCCAGCCGCCTGAGGCCCAGCCACCGAACGGCTGACTGTGGCACCCCGATCAGAAGGCGGCCACCGGCAGCGTCACACCTTGCTGCTGCAGGTGCACCTGGCGGCGCATCGATTCACCGCAGCTGCGGGGGGTGGGAAAGATCTTGCCGGGATTGGCGAGGCCCTGGGGATCGAAGGCACGGCGCACCAGTTGCATGGTGGCCAGATCGTCGGGGGCGAACATCCAGTCGAGATAGCAGCGCTTGTCGTTGCCGACGCCGTGCTCGCCGGTGATGCTGCCGCCGGCCTCGATGCAGAGGCGCAGGATGTCGGCTCCGAGCTGTTGCACCCGGTCGCTCACGCCAGGTTCGTCGGCCCGGTAAAGGATCAGAGGATGGAGGTTGCCGTCGCCGGCGTGGAACACGTTGGCCACCGGCAGCCCGTACTGGCGCGCCAGCCGCTCGATCGCCGCCAGCACCGAGGGCAGGGCACTGCGCGGCACCACGCCGTCCTGCACGTAATAGGTGGGGGTGATCCGGCCCACTGCTGCAAAAGCACTCTTGCGGCCCTTCCAGAGCAGGGCCCTGTCGGCCTCATCGGTGGCCTGGCGGATCGTGCGGGCGCCGGCCTGGCGGCAGAGCGAGCCGGCCAGCTCGACCGCCGCGCTCACCTCCCGTTCCTGGCCATCGAGTTCGACCAGCAGCACAGCCGCCGCATCGCGCGGGTATTCATCGCGGCCGAACAGATCGTCCACGGCGTTGACCGTGAAGTTGTCCATGATTTCCATGCCGGCCGGCAGCACACCGGCCGCTGTGACCAGGCGGACCGCCTCCCCCGCCGCCTCCATCGAGGCGAAGTCGGCCAGGAGCACGGCCACGCTCTGGGGAGCGCGTAGCAGCCTCAGGGTGATGGCCGTGGCGATGCCGAGGGTGCCTTCACTGCCGATGAAGGCGCCGCGCAGGTCGAGTTCGGGCTGTTCGGCCAGGTCACCCCCCAGGCGGGTGATCGTGCCGTCCGGCAGCACCACCTCCAGAGCCAGCACGTGGTTGCTGGTGACGCCGTATTTGAGACAGTGCACCCCGCCGGAGTTCTCGGCCACGTTGCCGCCGATCGAGCAGACCACCTGACTGGAGGGATCGGGGGCGTAATAGAAGCCGTCTCCGGCCACGGCCCGGGTCACCCAGCTGTTGATCACACCGGGCTGCACGGTCACCTGGCGGTTGTCGAGGTCCACCTGCAGGATCGAGCGCATGCGGCTGGTGGCCACCACCAGCGCCTCCTGTTCAGCCACGGCACCGCCGGAGAGGCCGGTGCCACTGCCCCGGGCCACGAAGGGGATCTGCCCCTGGTCGCAGAGGCGCAGCAGCGCCGCCACCTGCTCGGTGGTCTCGGGCAGCACCACCAGGGGTGGCTGGTGGCGATGCAGGGTGAGCCCGTCGCTGTCGTAAGCCAGGAGTTCCTGGCGCTGTGCCACCACCGCTCGCGCCGGCAGGATGCGGCGGCATTGCCGTTCCAGAGCGGCCCAGTCGATCGTCACACGCCCCTGTCAGCCACCAAGAACTTACCGAGGCTGCACGCGGGGGTTCCGTTCTGGGTCAGGATGGGGGTCATTCCTGCGGTGTCGGGGAACACGACCCGTGGCAGCTTCCTCAGAGAAGCGCCACCAGATCGCTCCTGTCCGCTGGATTCTTCCACCGTTTTCGGACTCCGCCTTGACCTCGGCCTCCACCACGGCTCCAGCATCGGCTCCGGCCCTGAACACCACCCGTTCGGAGGAGCTCTTCGCCGCCGCCCAGACGCTGATGCCCGGCGGTGTCAGTTCGCCGGTGCGGGCCTTCCGCTCGGTCGGCGGCCAGCCGATTTTCTTCGATCGGGTCAAGGGCGCCTACGCCTGGGATGTGGACGGCAACCGCTATGTCGATTACATCGGCAGCTGGGGTCCGGCGATCTGTGGCCACGCCCATCCCGAGGTGATCGCCGCCCTGCACGAGGCTCTCGACAAGGGCACCAGCTTCGGTGCCCCCTGCGCCCTGGAGAACCAGCTGGCGGAGATGGTGATCGAGGCCGTGCCGTCGGTCGAGATTGTGCGCTTCGTGAACAGCGGCACCGAGGCCTGCATGTCGGTGCTGCGGCTGATCCGGGCCTTCACGGGCCGCGAGAAGATCATCAAGTTCGAGGGCTGCTACCACGGCCATGCGGACATGTTCCTGGTCAAGGCCGGCTCCGGTGTGGCCACCCTCGGCCTGCCGGATTCCCCCGGGGTGCCGCGCAGCACCACCGCCAACACCCTCACCGCTCCCTACAACGACCTGGAGGCGGTGAAGCAGCTGTTCGCCGCCAATGCCGGCGAGATCGCCGGCGTGATCCTGGAGCCGGTGGTGGGCAACGCCGGCTTCATCACCCCCGAGCCAGGCTTCCTCGAGGGCCTGCGCGAACTCACCAAGGAGCACGGCGCGCTTCTGGTGTTCGATGAGGTGATGACCGGCTTCCGGATCAGCTACGGCGGCGCCCAGGCCCGGTTCGGCGTCACCCCCGATCTCACCACGATGGGCAAGGTGATCGGCGGTGGCCTGCCGGTGGGTGCCTATGGCGGCCGGGCCGACATCATGGCGATGGTGGCCCCAGCCGGTCCGATGTATCAGGCCGGCACTCTCAGCGGCAACCCCCTGGCGATGACCGCCGGCATCAAGACCCTGGAGCTGCTCAAGCAACCCGGCACCTACGAGCGGCTCGAGACGATCACCAAGCGCCTCTCGGACGGCATTCAGCAGGGCGCCCGCGATGCCGGGCTGCCGATCACCGGTGGATCGATCAGCGCCATGTTCGGCTTCTTCCTCTGTGAGGGGCCGGTGCGCAATTTCGAAGACGCCAAGGCCGCCGACACGGTGCGCTTCGGCAAGCTGCACCGCGCCATGCTCGAGCGGGGCTTCTACCTGGCCCCCAGCGCCTTCGAGGCCGGCTTCACCTCCCTGGCCCACAGCGACGCCGACATCGACGCCACGATCGCCGCGTTCCGCGAGTGCTTCGCGGCGATCGCCTGATTCAGAGCGTCAGTCTTTGTCGGTGGCGCCGAAGCACACCATCAGGGCATCAGCCCAGCTGTTGATGCCCTCAAGGTGGTGATCGGGGGTCTCGGCCACGGCGCGGGCCTGCTCCCGTAGCAACGTGGTCTTGGAGATCGTGTCGCCCTGTTCCGCAGCGATCGCCACCACCTCGTCGAGACCGTTGGCGGCGTGCACCTTGTCCCGCAGGGCAGGGTCAGCGGCGAGGCGGGCGGTGAAGGAGCGCAGGGCGGCCAGGGTCATGGCGGAACAGGAGAGGACGGCCCCAGCATGGCCAAGGATTCGCTGCTCGACCGGTTACCCCGCGCGACCGTTGCATCCGCTCCACTGCTGCGCAGCTTGTCACTGCGTCGCCTGACCGCAGCCGGTGACATGGAACAGACTGATCCGGATGGCGTGAATAGGTTGCGCCCAGTGGCTGTGCGTCGATGGTGAAGGAACGCTTCTTCCTGGAACTCGAGCCCGCCGACGCCAGCCTCAAGGATTGCCCGCACGTGGTGATCGTGGGTGGAGGCTTCGCCGGTCTCAAGGCGGCCCACGTGCTGGCCCGCCAGCCGGTGCGGGTCACGCTGATCGACAAGCGCAACTTCAACCTCTTCCAGCCGCTGCTTTACCAGGTGGCCACGGGCCTGGTGTCCGAGGCGGATGTGGCCTCACCGCTGCGGCAGATGGTGGGACAGGCCCCCAACGTGCAGGTGCTGCTGGGGGAGGTGGTGGATCTCGATCCGGTGGCGCAGGAGGTGGTGTTCAACGATCGCCGCTACCGCTACGACCACCTCATCCTGGCCGCCGGATCGGGCAGCACCTACTTCGGCCATGAGGAGTGGCGCCCACTGGCGCCACCGATGAAGATCCTCGAGCACGCCGATGAGATCCGCCGTCGCCTGCTGGAGGCCATGGAGGAGGCGGAGCAGACCCCCGATCCGGAGCGCCGCCGCCTGCTGCAGTCTGTGGTGGTGATCGGCGGCGGTCCCAGCGGCTGTGAACTGGCTGGCTCTGTGATCGCGCTGATGGGCCATGCGATCGCCCGGGATTTCCGCCAGCTCGATCCGGCCGACACCCGCGTCACCCTGGTGGATCCTGGCGATCGGCTGCTGCGGGCCATGCATCCGAGCCTGTCGAGCAAGGCGGGCGACTACCTGCGCAACGTGGGGGTCGAGCTGCTGCTGGGCGGGCGGGTGCAGAAGATCGAGGCGGACCGGGTGGTGGTGGGCACGGCCGCCGGCGAGCAGATCCTTGAGGCGGCCACGATCTGCTGGACCGCCGGTGTGCGTGCCTCCCACCTGGGCCGGTTGTTGGCGGAACGCTGTGGCTGCCCGGTGGATCGGGGCGGCCGGGTGGTGGTGGAGCCGGATTTCTCCGTGCCGGGACACCCGCAGATCCGTGTGGTGGGAGATCTCTGCTCCTACAGCCACACCGCCGATGGCAAGCCGCTGCCGGGCATGGCCGGCCCCGCTGTGCAGATGGGCGGCTGGGTGGCCCGCGATCTGCTGGCGATCAGCCGCGGCAGTCGCCAGGCCCCGTTCCAGTGGCTGGATCTGGGCAGCATGGCGGTGCTGGGGCCCTTCAATGCCGTGGCCGACCTGCGCGGCCTGCGGGTGAGCGGTCCCATCGGTTGGCTGCTCTGGGGCCTGGCCCACCTGGCCTTCATGCCGGACAGCGAGAACCGGCTGACCCTGCTCACCAAATGGCTCTGGCAGATCGCCACCCGTGAGCGCGCCTCCCTGCTGATCACCGGCCGCGCCAATCAGCACCTGCAGGTGGAGGTGGGGCTGGAGCGGCGAGAGGCGCAGGGGAAGGCCTCCAACGCAGCGGAAAGCAGCCCAGAGGCTGCAGGGTGAGCGGGTTCTCCCTACGGTGGCGGCAGATCCGGGCCACCCCCTGAGCGCCATGGAGCTCACCATCCTTGAATGGCTGCCGGTGGCCCTGCCGGCCTGGCTCGCCACCGCTGCTGTCTGGCTGGCGGGGGATTCCGGCTTGTTGCCCTGGGCCCTGTTGCTGCTGCGCCTTTTCCTGGGGGTGGCCTTCATCCGCCACGGCTGGCCCAAGCTTCGCCATCTCGATACCTGGGCGCGAGCGCTGAACACGCCGGTGTGGCTCTGCTTCCTCTCCGCCTTCTCGATGTGGGGCTCGGGCATCGCCCTGCTGCCGGGGCTGTTCACGCCCCTGGCGGCCCTCGCCATCCTGGTGTCAATGGCCTACGCGATGGTGCTGGAGATCGCCAAGGGCACGCCCTTCATCGCCCCGGATCCCTACCAGATTCCTCCCGGTGACTACGCCGGGCCCGGGGGGGTGGGGGAGCCGCCCAGCTGGGAGAAGGCCGCCGTCTATGTGGTGATGGCCCTGGTTCTGATCTGCAGCGGCGGCGGTGCCCTGTCGCTCGACAATCTGCTGATCGCCGACCTGATCGAGGCGGCCCTCGACTGAGCCCATGCCCGCGTCGCTCCGCTTCTGGGTGTATGGCCCCTGGGCCGCCTCCAGTCTTGTGGCGGTCCTGGCCGTGCGTCTGCTTCGCGCCGACGACGAGAGCCTCCACCCCCATGGCTGGGGCCTGGTGGGAAGCGCGATGATCTGCTTCTCGATCGGCTGTGTGGCCAAGCTCTCCTGGGAGCTGGCCCGGGCCAATCAGCGCCTGGCCGAGGAGCGCCGGATGCTCGAACGTCTCACCTCCCGCTGATCCCCTGCCCGATGCTCCCGAACCGGTTGCTGCTGGTGGTCACCCTGCCCTGGCTGGCGGCGGCTCTGGTGGTGCTGCTGGCCCTGCGGCAACGGGACACCAGCCTCCGCTGGGACTGGGGGCTGTTCGGCAGTGGGGCCATCTGTTTCTCGATCGGCTGCCTGGCCCGCACCAGCGCGATGGTGGCCGGAGCGTCCCGCGATGGCTCCAGCGGCCCTGGCACGCCGCCGCGGTCGTGATCGACGCTGGCGGGAAGGAGTGCCACCCTCGCCGCCGCCGTGGCTGGTTGCTGTCCGGGGTGATCGCACCAGTGCTTCTGGCCCCGGGTCTGGCGGAGGCGGGGCGCGCAGGCCTGCCGCCTCCCTCGGAGCTGTTGCTGCGCAGCCTGGAGCGCTTCGAGCGAGATGCCGCTGCCCTGGATCAGGTGGTGCCCGCCGATGCGGTCGACCCCGCCGCTCCGCCCGGCCCGGCCGGTGGCGATGGTCTCAGCCCCGCCGAGCGGGGCCTGCTTGAGCAATTGGCCGCCCCGGCAGCGGCAACGATTCCAGCCGCCGCCGCTGCCGTGACGATCGAGCAGGAGGCGCGCCTCAGCCTGCCCGTTGCCCTGGCGCTGGCCCTGCGCAACAGCCCGGCCCTGGCCCAGGAGGTTGCCAGCGTGCAGGAGCGCCGCCAGTGGCTCCGCTCGGTGCGCGGCCGCTTCTGGCCGGAGCTGTGGCTGGAGCTCGGCGGCGGCGGCCGCCAGATGGCCAGTTACAACAAGGTGTGGCAGGACAACGCTGGTCTTTACCCAGCCGGATCCCCCTTCCTGGTGGATCCAAACGGCTGGAACCGGATCCGGGAGAACCAGCTGCTGGGCACCGCCGCTCTGGCGCTGCGCTGGGACCTGGTCAACTTCGAGCGGGGCGCGGCTCTGGCGGAGAATCGCCAGGAGCTTGAGGCCGCTGAACACCGCTACGCCAACCGTCTGCGCCAGCTGCAACTGGAGGTGAGCCTCAGCTTCTATTCCCTCCAGCTCGCCCAGCAGCTGCGGCGAATCCGCCAGGCCGTGGTCGAGAGCGATCGGGCTGTCTTGGCGGAGGTGATCGCCCTGGAGGGCAGCGGCCTGGTGCCCCGGCTCGATCGGCTGCGGGCCGAGGCCTCCCTGCAGCAGAGCCGTTTCCGGTTGGCCCAGACCGAAGCCCAGTGGCGCAGCCGCCAGCGCCAGCTCAGCAACCTGCTGAACGTGCCCTTCACGGTGACGCTCACCACACCGGAGGCGGTGCGGCTGCAGCCCCCCTGGCCCCTGGATCTGGAGCGCACCGTGGTGGCGGGCTTCCGCGATAACCCGGAACTGCTCGCCCTGCAGGCTGCCCGTCAGGCCCTGCTGCGCCAGGCCGACCGCCGTGCCGCCGAGTTGCTGCCGCAGTTGCGCCTCTATGCCAGGGCCGGCTACGGCGAGGGGATTGCGGACAAACCCGAGATCGAGCTGCGCGGCTGCTGCGCGGCCACCAACATCCCGCAGCTCTATCAGCAGAACGGCGCCTGGGAGGCGGGGCTGGAGCTGCGCTGGCGCCTGTTTGACGCCGGGGTGAGCAGCGGCGCCGCCGGAGCGAGCCGAGCTGCCGCTGAGCGCACCACCCAGGCGCTGGCCGAGGGGCGCAATGCCATTCGCCAGCGGGTGGAGGCCGCCTTCTTCGAACACCGCGCCGCCCTTGAGCAGATCCTGGCGGCACGGGCCTCCTATGGCTCCGCCCGCGAGGCCTTCCGGGATGTGCGGGCCCGCTACCAGCTCGGGCTGGCCAACTACACCGATGTGAGCGACACGATCCGCCTGCTCACCCAGGCGATGGAGGGGGTGGCCGAATCGATCACCCTGGCCAACGGCAGCTACGCCCAGCTGCTGCGGGAGCTGCTGCCGGTTCCGGATCAGCCCGGCGCCCCGGTGTCGTTGCCGCTGGTGCTGCCGGCCGCTGCCGCCGGGGAGTCGACAGGCTCCTGAGGCCCCTGCGGCGCCCTGGAGCGCTGGACGCGCCGCGTCTGCCAGGCCAGGAAGCGCCAGAGCAACAGCAGCAGCAACACCGCAAACCAGAACCACACCTCCGGAGCGTTGGCATGCAGCAGCACCACCAGCAGGGCGATCTCCACGATCAGCAGCGGCAGTTCCCGGCCCAGCGGAGAGGTGGATAGTCTCATGGCAAGGATCCCTTCTGGCGCAGGGCCGGCACGTCCTGGCGCTCCTGGCCGAGGTTGCGGTAGGAGCCGGTGAGATCGCGGAACACCGGTAGGAGATAGCTGATCGGCGTGCGCCATTCCACGTAGCCATGGGCCCGCAGGGTGAGCCCGGCCCGGATCGGGAACACCGTGCTGCCGCGTGAGAGGGTCCAGCGGTAACCGGCAGAGCTGGGGGCCGTGCTGTCGGGGTCAGTGCTGTTGGGGGCCGTGCGGTCGTCAGAGTTGAGCAGGATGTCGACCCGCATCACCGGGCCGCCTCCCCCCAGCGCCTCGGCCAGCTGGGGATTGCCCAGGGTGGTGTCGATATCCTCCCGGGTGGCCGGCAGCAGCCCCACCTGCTTCACCTGGCCGGTGATCCCCCCGAAGCGGCCTCGCTCATCCCAGTCGGGCACCACCTCCATCGGCAGCGGCGGCCGCAGCCGGCGGGCATCGGCCGGGGCGAAGTAGGCCACGGCCTTCAGGGGGCCCTCCTCACCCTCGGCCAGGGTGCCGAGCCGCTGGCCCGGTTTGACCGACTGTCCCCGCACCACCTGCAGATCCAGCAGGGTGCCATCACGATCCGCCAGCAGGGTGCTCTCGTAGGCCAGGCGGGCACGCAGCACCCGCAGGCTGCGGCGACTGTCCTCGATCCCGTAGCGGCGCCGTTGCCGCTCCGTTTCGATCTCGAGCTTCACCTTCTCGAAGGCATCAAGGGCCTCCTTCTCGCGGATGCGCACGGTCTCGATCGCCACCGCCAGCTGGGTGCTGCGGTCTTCGGTGGCCACCACCTCCTCGGCAAGGGGGGCGACCACCCGTCGCTGGGCCAGCAGCTGGAAATCGGCCGCCTTCTGGTCGTAGGTGCGGCGCAGCGCCCCCAGCCGCTCCTCCTCCCGCCGCAGGTTGGCCAGCGCCGTGTCCCGCACCCGCCCCGCCGCCGCCAGCCGGAGCCGGTCGCGGCGGCTCAGGTCGGCATCGATGCTCTGGAGCTCACGCAGATCCCGCTCCTGTCGCTGTACCTCCTGCTCCAGGGCCGGCAGGTCGAGGCGGAACAGCACGGTGCCGCGCCGCACCCGCTCTCCCGCCCGCACCGGGATGGCCAGGATCTGACCCTCAGCGCGGGCGTCCACCACCCGGGCGGCGTTGGGCACGATGAACACCCCCCGGCCCCGCACCTCGGTGGGCACCGGCCAGAACAGCACCCAGGCCGCCGTGAGCAGGGCGACCCCTCCCTGGGCCAGCAGCACCTGCCCCTCAGGATCGGCGACCTGGCGCCCCAGCCAACCGCGCGTCATCTGTCGCTGCTTCCGATTCAGAGGCCCGGGCTGCTCTGCATGATGCCGCCATCGGCGAAGATTGTGGTGGCGGTGATGTAACTGGCGTCGTCGCTGGCCAGGAAGGCCACCACATTGGCCACTTCCTCCGGCTGCGCCATGCGCCCCAGGGGAATGGCGGCATCCAGTTTGGCCAGCAGTTCCGGGTTGTTCATCGTGGAGTCGTTGATCGGGGTGGCCACAGCTCCGGGCCCCACGTTCACCAGGGTGATGCCGTGGGGGGCGAGTTCCAGGGCGGCGGTGCGGGTGAGCATGCGGACGCCCCCCTTGGCCAGGCAGTAGGGGGTGTTGTTCGGCATCGGCCAGTCTTCGTGCACCGAGGAGATGTTGATGATGCGGCCGCCGCCGCCCTGGGCGATCATCTGCTGGGCGGCGTACTGGGTGGCGAAGAACACACCGCGCAGGTTCACATCGAGCACCTTGTCGTAGTCGTCGGGTGTGGTGGTGAGAATCGAGGTGCGGGTTTCGATGCCGGCATTGTTGACCATCACATCCAGGCGGCCGTATTTCTCCACCGCTGCCTTCACCAGGCGCTGGAGATCGTCGAGCTTCGAGACATCCGCCTGCACCCCATAGCTGCTGCCGCCGAAGGCTCCGATCTCCCGTTCGATGTCCTCGGTGGCTTCGGGATGGGAGCGGTAGTCGATCACCACCTTGGCGCCGCGATGGGCCAGGGCTTCCACGATCGCCTTGCCGATGCCGCTGTTCCCGCCAGTGACGATCGCCACCTTCCCTTCCAACAGGTGGGCCAGGCTGCGGGCGGCTTCAGGATTGGCGGTGTTGGTCACAGTACCCACGGGTGACAGGGATGCCCTTGACGCTAAGCATGGGGCGATGGCGGAGACCACAATGGGCTCGTTGATGCTGGGTTCCGGCCTGCTGGTGCTGGCCTTTCTGGCCAACACCGCCCAGAGCGCCTTCGGCAAGGCCCTCGGCAGCGGCATGGGGGCGATGCAGTTCACCTGGCTCACCTTCGTGATCGCCCTTGGGCTGATCCTGCCCTGGCTGCTCTTGCGGGGCGGGCGGGATCTGCGCACGACCGTTCTGCATCTGCATGTGCTGCGCAGCTGCACCGGTCTGGCTGGATTCTTCCTGTTCATCACCGCGGCTCGGCTGGTGAATCTGGTCAATGCCAATGTGCTGCTGAACACCACGCCACTGTTCATCCCCCTGCTGGCCTTGCTGGTGCTCGGTCAGCAGGTGCCCCGCGCCCTCTGGGGGTGCCTCGCGATCGGCTTCGCCGGGATGGTGATCGTGGTGCAGCCGAATGCGTCACTGCTCACCCGTCCCGGTGATCTGCTCGGGCTGGCGGCCGGTCTGCTCTGCGCGGTGGAGTTTCTGGCCGTGAAACGGCTGGACCGCAGCGAATCGCCGCTCACCCAGATGGCCTACTTCCTGATCATCGGCAGCATCGGCGCCACCCTGGCGGTGCTCTGCCCCTTGCGGCCGCCAGGCGTTGGCGCAGCATTGCTCAGCGGTATTGACCCAGCGCAGTGGGCCACGGTCGTGGCCTCGGGAGCTTGCCTGGCCTGTTTTCAGTTCCTGTTGATCAAGGCCTACACCTATGCCGAACCGGGGGCGATCGGCGCTTTTCAATATTCCTCGGTCGTGTTTGCCGGTCTGATCGGCTGGATCTGGTTTGCCGAACAACCCACCCCACCGGTGTGGTTCGGCACCGCGCTGATCACCCTGGGGGGCGTGCTCAGCATCGTGCTGCAGCGGCCCGCCGTATCCGTTCACCCCGCGGCGGGCACCGAGTCATGAGCCCCTCCATCTGCCCCCGGCCGCAGATCCAGTCCGTCGCCTTCACCTGCCGCGATGCCGAGCGCAGCGCCGCCTTCTTCTGCGACAGCCTGGGCTTCACGCTGCTGGGGCAGGACTGCATCCAGGGGGGCGCTGAGGCCGCATTGCTGGGGCTGGGCCAGGGCCAGCTGCGCCGCCTGCGGCTGGGGGTGGGGCAGGAGCGGCTGGATCTGCTGCAGGTGCTGGATCCCGGTGCGGGCCAGCGGCCAGGCCGTGCGATCCCTCCCGAATCGCGCAGCTGTGATCTCTGGTTCCAGCACCTCTGCCTGGTGACGCCCGATCTCGAAACCCTGCACGGGCACCTGCAACCGTTGCTGGCCAATGGCTCGCTCACGGCCGTGTCGGAGGCCCCCCAGCGCCTGCCGGACTGGAACACCGCCGCCGCCGGCATCCGGGCGTTCAAATTCCGCGATGCTGATGGCCATAACCTCGAGCTGCTGCAGTTCCCGGCCGGCAAGGGCGATGGCCGCTGGCACCAGCCTTGCCCCGGCCCCCTCCCGAGGCTGCTCGGCATCGATCACAGCGCCATCGCCATCGCGGACACGGCCCGCAGCCGCGCCTTCTACGCCGCCGTGCTCGGCCTGGAGGCGCTGCCCAGCGGCGACAACAGTGGCCCGGAGCAGGATCGGCTCGACGGCCTCCGGGAGACGCGGGTGACGATCACGCCCCTGCGCTGCCCACAGGGCATGGGCATCGAGACCCTGGATTACCAGCCGCCCAACCGGGGGCGGCCGATGCCGGCCGATCAGGCCCTGCAGGACCTGGCCCACTGGCACATCCGTCTGGCGGTCAGCGATCTTGACCCGGTGGCTGCCCAGGTGGCTGCTTACGGCGGCCAGCTGCTGTCAGCCGGGGTGCTCGACCTGGGCGAGGCTCTCCCCCCTTGGCAGCGGGGATTGAGGCTGGCTGATCCCGATGGCCATGAGTTGATTGTCTTGGAGTGAGCGTTTTCGGGGGGGGGGGGGCAGGGATTTCAGCGCAGCCGTTCGATCAGGTGATCCCCCACCCGCAGGGCGTTGGCGATGGCGGTGAGGGATGGATTCACGGCGCCGATGCTGGGCATGAAGCTGGTATCCACCACGTAGAGGTTGTCGAGCTCGTGGGCTTTGCAGTTCAGATCCAGCACGGAACTGGCCGGATCGGAACCGAAGCGGCAGGTGCCGGCCTGGTGCCCCACCGCCGCGATCGACATGGCGCTCTTGATGTAGATCTGCCGCTCCACCAGATGCTTGCGCAGGTAGAGGCGCTCCAGCAGGCCGGTGAGCCGGTCGGAGAGGTGCTTGGCGGCGCTCTGGTTGTTGGGCGTGTAGCTGAGGTGGATGTGGCCCTGGCTATCCACCGTGACCCGGTTTTCGGGGTGGGGCAGATCTTCCGAGGAGATCCAGAAATCGAGTGCGTGTGCCGCGATCCGGTCCATCGACCAGCCCGGCATCAGGAAGGTTTCCAGGGGCGCATAGCCCTTCATGATCGCGCCGTTGGTCTTGCCGGTCATCTGGATATTGCCCATCGGGTAGGCGAACTCGGCATCGCCGAGATACCAGTCGTTGATCGACACCGTTTTCTGAAACACGGTGGTGTTGGGCTCATGGGCCAGGGCCACCATCGCCTTGCTGTTGTGGAACATGTAGTTGCGGCCCACCTGATCGGAACCGTTGGCCAGCCCCTGGGAGTGCTGGTCATTGGCCGATTGCAGCAACAGGCGGGCGCTGTTGGCGGCGCCGCAGCTCACCACCACCACATCGCCTCTCACCCGCATCGGCTCCCCATCCCGCTCAAGCTCCACCGCTGTGATGCTGCGGCCCGTTGCATCGGTGAGCAGACGCTGCACGTGGGCGCGGGTCAGCAACGACACCGTGGCGGCGGCCAGGGCCGGACGGATGCCGATCACCTCGGCATCGGACTTGGCGTGCATCAGGCAGGGAAAACCGTCGCAGCAGTTGCACTTGCGGCAGCGGCTGAAGGCCATGTTGGCTTCATCGAGCAGCACGCCGCTGGGGGCATGAAACGGATGCAGTCCCGCCGATTTCAGATCATCCACCAGCTGCTGCATGCGTGGCTCATGGGCCACCGGCGGATGGGGATAGGGACCGCTGGCGGGCGGCTCGGTGGGATCCTCACCGCGCAGGCCGTGCACGTGATACAGCTGCTCGGCCCGTTGGTAGAAAGGTTCGAAGTCGGCGTAGCGCAACGGCCAGGCCGGCGACAGGCCGTCGTGATGGGTCAGGGCCTCGAAGTCCTGCTCCCGCAGGCGGAAGTGGGCGGCGCCGTACATCTTCGTGGCACCCCCCACCATGTAGTGACTGCCGGGTTGAAAGGGCTGGCCCCGCTTGTCGAACCAGGTGTCTTTCGAGACGTAACGGCCTTTCTGAAACACCTCCTCGGCATCCCAGTTCTGGGGCTCCTGCGGCAGCCAGTCGCCGCGCTCCAGCACCAGAATCCGCAGGCCACTCGTCGCCAGATGGCGGGCCAGGGTGCCGCCGCCGGCGCCGCTGCCGATGATCACCACATCGAAGTGATCGCCATCGTTGACGATCAACTGGCGCGGATCAGGCAGGGCCGAGGTGTGCAGGGACGGACCGGTCATCTCCATGGGAGCAGGGGGATCGGTGGAGAGGGAACAGTGCGGTGAGCTGAGGCTGCTCTGGCAGGAATGGTGGGATCATTGGGCTGGCCAGCTCAGCTCTCCGGGTAGCGGGCCAGCTGCACCAGCATCTTGCAGACCATCGCTGTCCAGCCAGTCTGATGGGAGGCGCCGATGCCGCGGCCGTTATCCCCATCAAAATATTCGTTGAACTGGATCAGGTCGCGCCAGAGGGGATCGTTGCGGAAGCTGGGCGTGTCTCCCCAGAACGGCCGGGCGCCATCGGTTCCGAGCCGGAACAGGCCCACCAGGCGCTTCTCCAGCTCCAGCGACACCTGCCAGAGATTCAGCCAGCGCCCCGAGCGGGTCGGGAATTCCACCTGGAAACTGTCGCCATAGAAGTGGGCGAACTTCTGGAGTGCCTCGATCAGCAGATAGTTGATCGGCACCCACACCGGCCCGCGCCAGTTGGAATTGCCGCCGAACATCGCCACCGGACTGTCGGCCGGTGCATAGGCCAGGGTCTGGCTTTCACCAGCTTCGCAATAGGTGTAAGGGTGCTCGCCGTAGACCTTGGAGAGGGAGCGGATGCCGTGGGGTGAAAGAAATTCATCTTCGTCGAACAGCCGTTCGCAGATGCGCTGCAACCGTTCGCGGGGCACCAGGGCGAACAGGATCCGGTCGTTGTTCCAGAGGCCCAGATGCTCCGCCACCCAGGCCGGAGTGGTGCGCTCATGAATCAGCCAGGCCAGGGTGTTGCGCACATCCAGCACCGGCAGACGCAGCACGGTCTCCACATCGAAACTGGTCACGGCCAGCAGGGGGATCAGGCCGGTGATCGAGCGGCTGCGCAGATAATCAAAGCTGCCATCGGGCCGCTGGATCACGTCGTAATAGAAGCCATCCTGCTCATCCCAGCTGAGCACGCTGTTGTCGTCCTGGGAATTGAGCGCGATGGCGAGCTGCACATAATCCACCACGAAGCGCTCGCAGAGATCAGCCACATCCGGTTGCTCCCGGCTGAGTTCCACCGCGATCTGCAGCAGATTGAGGCTCAGCGAGGCCATCCAGGCGGTGCCATCGCACTGCTTGATGTGGCTGCCATCGGCCAGCGGGAAGCGTCGATCGAAAACGGCGATGTTATCGAGGCCCAGAAAGCCGCCGTCGAACACGTTGTCGCCGCTGCGGTCGTTGCGGTTGGCCCACCAGCCATATTCCAGCAGCAACTTGCGCAACGACCTGGCCAGGAAGGCTGAATCCGCTTCCTCGGTGTTCTTGCGATCGATCTGAAAGATGCGCATCGCCGCCCAGGCCCCGATCGGCGGATTTGGATCCGACAGGGCCCATTCGTAGGCCGGTGTCTGGGCGTTGGGGGCGGTGTAATGGGGGCTGCGCAGCAGCAGGCACTGCTCCTTGGCGGTGGTTGGATCAATGCCGGCGAAGGCCACCGCGTGGAACATCAGATCCCACTGGCAGAAATAGGGATACTCCCAGGCATCGGGCATCGCAATCACATCGTGCGCATGCAACCTCTGCCACTCGGCCGTGGCACTGCCCCAGCGCTGCGCCGGTGGGGGCGGCTGGGTCGGATCACCTTCCAGCCAGCGCAGCACGCTCCAGCCGTAGTACTTCTTGCACCACAGCAGACCGGCTGAAGCCGCCAGAAAGATGCGCCGGTCGTCGTCCCCGAGCCCGGGGGCGCACTGGCTGAAGTAGTCGTGCCATTGCTGCTCGCGCAGGTTCAGCAACCGCGAGAACTCCGCCCCAAAGGGATCCGGCGGCAAGGGATCGTGATCCGTCGAGTGCGGGTCGCTCGAAGCCGCGCTCGACGCGCCGTCGAGGGCCTGCAGCCGCAGATCCACCACCCACTCTTCGCCCGGTTCCAGCAGGCGCTGCAGCAGGATCGCCGCTTTGCTGCCACTGCCGGCCGGGTTGACGGCGCCCGTCTCGGCCGCGATCACATAGCGGTGAAACCCATCTTTCTGAAAGGGCGTTGGATTGGGCTTGCCGTACAGACGCGCGTGGTTGGTTTCGTTGTCGGTGAACAACCAGCGACCCGCTTCACCGCAGCGCAGGCCGTAGCGGCCCAGGTTTGGAATGGCCTCGCTGATCAGACCATCACCGCTGGCCTGCAGGCGATGCTCCACCTCTTCGGGATAGCCCCAGCTCCAGGTGTTACGCAGCCAGAGGGTGGGCAGCAGGGTCAGGGGCGCGGCCACAGGGGCCCGGTTCACGGCCCGCAGGCGGATCAGGATGTCGGTGGCTGAGGCTTTGGCATAGGTGATCTCGAGATCGAAGTAGCGATCGTCCTCGAAGATGCCGGTGTCGATCAGTTCGTATTCCGGTTGATCGCGGCCGCGCCGGCCGTTCTCCTCCAGCAGCTGCTGGTAGGGAAACTCCCGCTGCGGATAGCGATACAGGCCCCGCATGAAGGCATGGGTAGGCGTGTTGGCCAGGTGGAAGTAGTAGTCCTTGATGTCTTCGCCGTGGTTGCCCTCCGGATTGCCGAGCCCGAAGGGCCGCTCCTTGAGGATGGGATCCACGCCGTTCCAGAGGGCCACCGAGAAGCAGAGCCGGCACTCGGCATCGCACAGCCCCAGCAGACCGTCTTCCCCCCAGCGGTAGACGCGCGAGCGGGCCTGGTCGTGGGGAAAGGAACGCCAGGCATCTCCATCGGCGGAATAGTC
This sequence comes from Synechococcus sp. CCY9202, assembly GCF_034931685.1. Lineage (NCBI taxonomy): Bacteria > Bacillati > Cyanobacteriota > Cyanophyceae > Synechococcales > Synechococcaceae > Synechococcus > Synechococcus sp. CCY9202. The sequence continues at coordinate 109,172 of NZ_JAYGID010000039.1, read as the reverse complement.
TTCCCGCACGGTGCCCCACTGGCGATCCGGCAGATACGACCCCCACAGATCCCAGGGCGCCAGTCCCTGATCCCGTTCAGCGATGCGGCGCGCCTCGCTCGCGTCGGAGTCGGCGGCCGTTGCGGCTGCGCTGGCCTCCGTCATCGCAGGCTGGCCTTGAGGCGATCGGCCAGGCGCAGGGCCAGGGCGATCACGGTGAGGCCCGGACCCACCGCCGGACAACTGGGCAGGATGCTGGCATCGGCGATCGAGAGGTTGGCCAGCTGATGGCAGGCTCCATCGAGATCCACCACCGACCGGGCCGGATCGCTGCCCATGCGGCAGGTGCCGCAGGCCAGACCCATCACACTCAGCGGCGCCTCGCCGCGGGGATAGATCGGCGCCGCCTGCACCACCGTGGTTTCGGGATCAGCCTCCACCTTCTTCATGGTGTCGAGCCAGCGGTACACCAGCCGGTCGTGGGCCTCCAGGTTGTTGGCCAGGTAGTTCACCTGCAGACTGCCGCCGCGGCGCAGGCTGATGCGGTTGTCGGGATCGGGCAGCACCGCGCTCATCGCCCACCAGCAGACCGAGCGTTTGGCCAGCCACTCGAGGGCGCTGTCCGGCAGCAGGCGACTCACCAGCGACAGCACCGGTGGTGATTCGGCGAAGAGCGTGTCCTGAAGCACGCCGCCGCCGTTCTGGATCGATCCCAGCGGGAACGAGACATTGCGATCGCCCCAGTAGTAATCCGTCAGGCCCAGGCTGGGCCCGTAGCTGCCGCTGCCGGGTTGGCTGGCGCGCTGCAGCAGGGCGCTGAGCTGCGGCTTCATCAGGTTGCGCCCCACCTGATCGGAGCCGTTGGCCAGGCCATCGGGATGGCGGTCGCTGATGGAGCGCAGCAGGATGGCGGGGGTGTTCACCGCACCGGCCGCCAGCACGATCTGATGGCCGCGGAACAGCCAGCGCTGGCCATCGATCAGGGCCTCCACCCCACGCACCTCGGTGCCGCTGGGGCTGACATGCAGTGTCTCCACTTCGGCGCCGTACCGCAGGGTGAAGCCCGACTGTGTGGTGGCCCGATCGATGCCGAACCGTTCGGCATCCCCGCTGGGATCGAGCGCCGAGGTGGACCAGCTCAGCGGCAGCGGGTAGGGATGCAGCCCCTGCCGCTCCAGCCCCTGCTGCAGCTGCTCCAGCAGCGGATCGATCGGCCGGGGCGGGTGGGCATAGTCGCCCTGGCGTGGTGGTTCGCACGGATCGAGACCGGCGCGCCCATGGACGCGGTAGAGGGTTTCGGCGCGGTCGTACCAGGGGGCCAGGTCGCTGTAGCGCAGCTCCCAGTCGGGCGCGACCCCCTCCTGCAGGGGCAGCCCGCTGAACTCGGCCTCCCGCATCCGCTGCAGGGCACCGCCCCAGATCTTGGTGTTGCCGCCCAGGGCATAGACCATCTGCGGTGCGAACGGATCGCCGTCGCTGCCGAACCAGGGTTCGTCTGGGTGAAAGCGGGGCCGGCGGAACAGGTCCACATCGACCAGGTTCTGCTCGGCCAGGGGCAGGGGACCGCCCCGTTCCAGCAGCAGCACCGAATGGCCGGCGTCCGCCAGCTCACCGGCGAGGGTGCCGCCGCCGGCGCCACTGCCGACGATGACAACGTCGTAGAAATGGTCGTCGATGATCATGAGCGCTGCCAGACGTAGATCAGAACGAACAGCACGATCCAGATCACATCCACAAAGTGCCAGAACAGCGAGACGGCCACCACGCCGGTTTCGCCCTGGTCATAGTTGCCGGGGCGGAACGAGCGCTGCAGCATCAGGCCCATCAGCAGGATTCCCGTGATCACGTGCAGGCCGTGAAAGCCGGTGAGCACATAGAAGGTGCTTCCAAAGATGCCATCACCCAGACCGAAACCGAGGTGGAGCCATTCCACGGCCTGGCCATAGACGAAGAAGCTGCCCATCGCCATGGTGAGCAGCCACCACAGCCGGAAGCCCACCAGCTGCTGGCGCTTGAGGCAACGCTCCGCCAGCCAGGCCACCCCGCTGCTGCTCACCAGCACAACTGTATTGAGCAGGGGCTCGCGGATCTCCAGCCCCTCCACCCCAGCCGGTAACCACACCGGCGACGACATCTTGAACACGGTGTAGCCGGCGAACAGGGCCAGAAAGATCACGCTCTCCGAGAGCAGGAAGATCACGAACCCGGTCAGGGTGTGATTGGCATGGCCGTGATGCGAGCCGCTCGCCGCGGCGGGATCGTCGGCAGGTAAGGGGGAGGAGAGGGTCATCGATCAGGCCTCCAGGGCGCGGGCGACATAGTGCGCTTCGTTCTCGACCAGGGGCTTGTTCAGGCCATAGCCGTAGGGGCCGCTGATCACGGTGGGAACGTCGTCTTCGAAGTTTTCAGCTGGCGGTGGTGAGGGCAGCAGCCACTCCAGCCCGATCGCCTGCCAGGGGTTGGGTGGCGCCTTCGGTCCGCGCGCCCAGGAGCTGACGATGTTGAGGATGAACGGAATCATGGCTACCCCCAGCAGGAAGGCACCGAGGCTGGCGAGCACGTTGGCGAAGGCGAACTCCGGGTCGTAGGAGGCCACCCGGCGGGGCATGCCCATCAGCCCGGCCCAGTGCATGGGGATGAAATTGAGCTGGGCACCCACGAAGGTGAGAGCGAAATGGAGTTTGCCGAGGCCCTCATAGGTCATGCGGCCGGTGAATTTGGGGAACCAGTGGTAGATGCCGGCATAGACCCCAAAGGTGATGGTGGAGAAGATCACCGTGTGGAAATGGCCCACCACGAAGTAGGTGTTGCCCACATGAATATCCACCGGCACGGTGGCCAGCATCACACCGGTGATGCCGGCGAAGATGAAGTTCACCAGGCCGCCCAGGCAGAACAACATCGCCGTGGTGAGCCGCAGCTTGCCGCGCCAGAGCGTGGCGATCCAGGCGAACACCTTGATGCCGGTGGGAACGGCGATCAGCATGGTGGTGACCATGAAGAGGTTGCGCATCCACTGCGGTGTGCCGCTGTAGAACATGTGGTGCACCCACACGATCAGGCTCAGCACGGTGATGCCGAAGGAGGCGATCGCCACCACCTTGTAGCCAAACAAGGGCTTGCGGGCGTAAACGGGGAACAGTTCGGAAAAGATGCCGAACACCGGGAGCACCATCACGTAGACGGCGGGGTGAGAATAGAACCAGAAGAAATGCTGATACAGCATCGGATCCCCACCACCTTCCGGTCGGTAAAAGCTGGTACCGAAGCTGAGATCGAACAGCAGCAGCACCGCCCCGGCAGTGAGCACCGGCAGCCCCACCAGCTGGATGGTCTGGGCGGCCATCGCCGTCCAGCAGAAGATCGGCAGGCGGAACCAGCCCATGCCCGGGGCCCGCATGCGGATGATCGTGGTGACGAAATTGATCGCCCCCATGATCGAGGAGATTCCCGACAGGGCCACCGCCAGGATCCAGAGGAACTGGCCGTTGACAAAGTGGCCGAGCGGGTTCTGGATGCTCTGCGGCGGATAGGCCCACCAGCCGGAGCCTGAGGGTCCACCGGGCACCAGAAAGCTGGCCATCAGAATCACGCCGAAGACGGGAAACAGCCAGAAGGCCGCCGCATTCAGGCGGGGAAAGGCCATGTCCGGCGCGCCGATCATCGGCGGGATCAACAGGTTGTTGAAGCCGTTGAGGATCGGAAACAGGAACAGGAACAGCATCACTGTTCCATGCATGGTGTAGAGGCCGTTGTAGACGGATGGATCGACCAGATCCGCCGGTGGTGTGATCAGCTCACCCCGCATGATCATCGCCAGCACACCCCCCACCAGCAGATAGAACAGGGCTGTGGCGATGTACTGGATGCCGATCACCTTGGCATCGGTGTTGAAGCTGAAGAATCGCTTCCAGTTGTCCGGTGCTCCCGGCACTGGATGGGGTGTCTTGAGAACCCGCGGATCGAACGAGACGGAGGACGACATGGTGGCAGGCTCAGGACACATGAACGGCGGCGGGATCGGTGCTCACATGCACCAGGGGGGGTGGGGCCGGCGGCACGGTGGCCCAGCCGCGATCTCCCTCGGCCAGTCGCTTCTCGTAGAGCAGGCGGGCCTCGTTGTAGCCAGGTTTCAGCGGCTGCCGGGCGGCCTGCTCCAGCCAGCGCTGGAAGTTGGCCTCGCTTTCCACCACCACGTCGGTCTGGTTGGAGGAGAAGTAACCACCGCTGAACATCGAATCGCGCAGCCGGTAACGGCCCTCGCGGGTGGGGATGAGGCTGTAATCGATCACGCTGCCGGGGATCATGTCCTGCTTCAACCGGAAGGCCGGGATGAAGAAGCCGTGGATCACATCCGTGGCGATCAGGTGGAAGCTGGAGCGCAGGTTCAACGGCAGGTGCAGTTCGGTGCTGTGCACGCCGTTGGGATAGACGAACTCCCACGACCACTGTCGGCCGATCACCTCGATCGGGCCGAAGCCGCCGGCTGCTGCCACGCCACCCGGCTCAGCCAGCGCCATGGCTTCGGCCGTGCCGGTGACGCGCACCTTGCCGCCGAGGGTGGCGAGGGTGTCGCTGACGCGGATGGCGTGCCAGGCGATCAGCATCACGATCACCAGGGGAATGATCGTCCAGGTGATCTCCAGCCGCAGGTTCCCCTCGATCGGGTCACCGTCGTCCATGTCGTATTTGGGGGCACGGTTGAACAGCAACGTCCAGCCGATCACGGACACGCACCCCAGGAAGATGAAGGTGCCGATCCCCGTTTCCAGGGCGAAGAGATCGTCCACGTAGGGCGCCGCCGCTGAGGCTGGCAGCGGCAGCCACTGGTGCGACCAGTCGGCCATACGCAGGCTGGCGACCCCATCGAGCAGCAGCGCGATCGCCACCAATCCCAGGGTCCTGGGGCGGAGCGGGCCAGCGCTGGCGGCGGAGAGGTCGGTCATGGCGGGGCGGGACTGGGCGGAACTGAACGGGGCGAGGTTTTGGGGGTCAGGCGGGGATCAGGGCAGCCCCTCACCCAGGGCGAGACCCGCCGCCAGCAGTTGATCGGCGGTGACGTGCACGCCGAATTCGGCGGCCAGTTCGGCGCCGAGGGTGCCGTGCAACCCCAGCACCGCAAACAGGCCCAGGCCGACCAGCAGGTAGCTCCATTGCACCTGGCGGCCCAGGTCCTGGCGCCAGCGAAAGCGCTGCAAACCCCGCCAGATCGTCATCGCCACGATCACCAGCAGCAGGGCCACGCCGCCGACGCCGTGCCACACCATGGTGGCCATGCTCTGCAGGCCAAGGGCGCTGGTCACATCGGGCAGCGGCACCGCCAGCAACATCTCGCCGAAGCCTGCTGCCACGGTGAAGAAGCTGAGCACCGCACAGGCCAGCAGGTTGTACCAGCCCACATCGTGAAAGCCGGAGCGCGTGATCGGCAGCGCCAGGAAGCGGAACACACGCTTCTCAAGGGGATAGAGCGCACCCACCACATCAAAGGCAATGGCGATCACGAACAGGCCGATCGTGAAATGCACCAAGGTGGGGTGAATCGGAATCGCATAGGGCAGCCCGTTCGGCCCCAGGCGTGCCGCAATCTGCTCGATCGGTGGTGGTTCGGGCAGGTAGAGAAGGGCCATCAGATCTGGGCGGCGCGCAGGGCTTCAACCACCTTCACGGTGTGCAGGCCGTAGATCCAGATCAGCTGGTTGCCCAGGGTGACCTGTACGGCCACGAGCACACCGAGCACGGCGCCAGCTCCGAGAAACGGCAGGGGCAGGCTGCGGGGATCCCGGCTGCGGATCACGTAGCGCCAGGCGGACAGCACCGCGAGCACGGCGGCCAGCGACCAGCCGATCGTGCTGTGCAGATTGAGGATGTCGCGCGAGGCGCCGTAGGGCGAGGCCAGGCCAGCCTCGATCTGGCCGAAGATGATCGCCACGAAGATCGCCACCGTGGCGACCAGCAGATTCCAGAAGCTCACCTCGAACAGGTTGGGCCGTCTGGCGAACACGCCGATGAAATCAAAGATCACGCTGATCACCGCCATGGCGATCACGAAATGGACAACGATCGGATGGATCGTGTCCATCCAGGGGAGGTTGTGATCGTTGAGGGGGGGCAGCAGCTCGAGCATGCGGACAGCAACGGGCCGGCATTACATCCAACCTTGCGCGGAGCCGGCAGGAAGCGCGGGCTCTGTGATGGATTGCGACAGTTGCATCGGCATTTGCACACCGAAAGTCGCGATGGCCGCGATTAGCTTTTCAAGACGCCGTTGTTGATTGCTGTGGCTGCTCCCGCCTCTCCCCTGCTGCGCTGGATCACCGCCGGACTGCTGTTTGCAGCGGCCGGTCTGGCGATTGTGCTGCCCTTCGTCTCCGCCACCCTGCTCACCATCGGCATCGGCGGTGTGGCCATGGCGGCCGGCATCTCCCAGTTTCTACGGATCAGTGGCGTGCCCACCACCCAGGCCAAGGTGCTGCGTGGTCTGTCGGGCCTGCTCTATCTGGCCGGTGGCGTGTGGATCCTCTTCTTCCCGGTGAGCAGCGAAGTGAGTCTCACCCTGTTCGTGGGTTTCCTGCTGGCCTTCGAGGGTGTGATGGAGCTGGCAGCGGCGGCCGGCAGTGCGGCTCCGGCCCGCGGCCTGGTGCTGCTGGATGGCATCGTCACGGCGATCCTGGGGGTGATGCTGATCGCCGAATGGCCGGCCGACAGCCTCTGGGCGATCGGCACCCTGTTCGGTATCGCCCTGGCCTTTTCTGGGGTGAATCTGCTCACCGCGGCCCCTGCCGCCGAGTGAGCCAATGATGCACGGCAGTTGATCTTCACTCCGCCACGGTGGCTCCTTCGGGGCGGCGCGGATCCGCGACCCCGAGGCTGCCGCCACCGGCTGCCTTGGGTACCACCTCCACGCTGTTGGCCGATCCCATCGCCGCCGTCCTGACCACCTGGTGGCCCAGCAATTCGAGCAGATGGATGGTGTCTGGGCTGAAGCCCTGCTCCTGGCTGATCTGATCGGGCCAGAGCTGGCTGTGCAGCCGCGGTGAGGCCACCGCTCCGGCCAGGTTGAGCCCGAACACCAGGCGGTTGAGCAGCACCTGCAGCACCGTGGTGATGATGCGGCTGCCGCCGGGTGTGCCGGTGGCCAGCCACGGTTCCCCATTGGCGCGGAACACCAGGGTGGGACTCATCGAGCTCAGAGGCCTTCGACCCGGCGCGATCGCATTGGCCGTCCCCTGCCGCAGCCCGAAGGCATTGGCCGCACCGGGCAGGGCGGTGAAGTCGTCCATTTCATTGTTGAGCAGATAGCCCGCGCCCGGCACACTCACCCCGTTGCCATAGGCGAAGTTGAGCGTGGTCGTGAGCGCCACCATCCCGCCCTGGGCGTCTGCCACGGACAAGTGGGTGGTGTTGGTTCCCTCCCGGCCCAGGGCTGGTTCGTCCTGCAGCTCCGCCGCGGGCCGGTGCCGCCGCAGATCGATGCTGCGCCGCTGGGCGGCGAGGCGCGCCGGATCGAGCAACCGATCCAGGGGTACGGCAACCTGATCAGGATCACCGAGCAGGGCGTTGCGGTCGCGGAAGGCCAGATTCATCGCTTCCACCATCGGGTGGATCGTGGCGGCACCATTGAGGCCGCTCGCTTCGAGATCCAGCGGTTCGAGCAGCTTCAGCAGTTGCAGCAGGGTCACGCCGCTGCTGGGGGGCGGCTGGGTGAGCACGGTGGCACCGCGGAACTGCGTGCTGAGCGGCCGCACCAGCTGGGCCCGGTAGGCCTGCAGATCGTCGTGGCGGATCAGGCCACCGCGCTCGCGCATCAGGGCCACCAGGTTCTCGGCCGTGGGCCCCCGGTAGAAGCCGCGCTCCCCCTCGGAAGCGATGCGGCTGAGGGTGTCCGCCAGCTCCGGCTGGACCAGCAGCTCCCCCGGCGCGAGGGGGCGCGGTGCAGCGGCAGGGTGGGAAGTCGAGGCCGGCGCATTCGCCCCGAAGAACAGGCGCCGGGAGGTGGGATCGGCCTGCAGCAGCGGGGCGGCAGCGGTGAGAGAATCGCTCAGTACCCGGCCGACCCGGAAACCCTCTCGGGCGAGGTCGATCGCTGGTGCCAGAACGTTCCGCAGCGGCAGGCGGCCATAGCAGTGCTGGGCCAGGGTCAGGCCCGCCACCGTGCCGGGCACACCGGTGCTGAGCAGGCTGCGGGTGGCCCGCTGCCGGTCCACCGTGCCATCGGCGCGCAGGAACAGGTCGGGCCGGGCCGCCAGGGGCGCCTTTTCGCGGAAATTCACTGCCACGGCAGTGCCACCCCCCAGACGCAGCTCGGGATCGCGCTCCAGCGGGCAGCCACGGGCCGCTGCCGGTGAGGCTCCGGGTAACCAGAGCACCAGGAAGCCGCCGCCCCCGATGTTGCCCGCCTGGGGCAGGGTCACCGCCAGGGCGAAGGCCGTGGCCACCGCCGCATCCACCGCATTGCCCCCGGCCCGCAGGGTCGCCGCACCCACCTCCGAGGCGAGGCGGTCCTGGCTGGCCACCACCCCCCGCGGCGACCAGAGCGGATAGAAGCGCTGCCGTCGCTCCTGCAGATCGGCGGCGGCCGGCTGGGGCGGGCCCGGAACGGCAGCGGCGAGCCGAGTCGATTGTTCAAGAGTTGAGGCCGAGCCGATTGGCTGGCCCAGAAGGGCCAGGACGCCTGCCGCTGCCAGAACGCCAATCGAAGGGCGAATGCCGCCTCGGAGCTGGGCTCGGCGGTTGCCATCTCGGAGATGGTGATGGGGGGAGGGCCCGGGTGAGCGGTGCATCAGACGTCTCCTTGCTCCATGGCGCCAAAGCCGCCGCCGCCCGGAGTTTCCACCACCAGCCGATCGCCGGGCTCCACGGCAAGCTCAGCGCAACCGGCCACGGCCTCCAGGCTCCCATCGGCGCGCCGCAACCGATTGGTGCCGCACAGGCCCGGCTGTCCGCCCGCCAGGCCGAAGGGGGGCACCCGGCGCGAGCCGCTCAGCAGCGACACGGTCATCGGCTCCAGGAAGCGCAGGTCGCGCACCACCCCATCCCCGCCGGGCCAGTGGCCGGCACCCCCGCTGCCGCGGCGGATCGCAAAGCGCTCCAGCAGCACCGGGTAGCGGTCTTCAAGGATTTCCGGATCGGTGAGGCGCGAGTTGGTCATGTGGCTCTGCACCGCCGCCGCTCCGGCGAAGCCCCGCCCCTGACGATCGATGCCGGCACCGGTGCCGCCACAGATGGTTTCGTAGTACTGGCAGCGGTCGTTGCCGAAGCTGAGGTTGTTCATCGTTCCCTGCGCTGCTGCCATCACGCCCAGGGCGCCGAACAGGGCATTGGCCACCGCCTGGGAGGTTTCCACATTGCCGGCCACCACCGCCGCGGGCGGCTGCGGATGGAGCAGGCATCCCGGTGGCACCACGATCTCCAGGGGCTCGAAGCAACCCTCGTTGAGCGGAATCTCCTCCCCCACCAGGCAGCGGAACACGTAGAGCACTACGGCCCGGGTCACGGCCAGGGGCGCGTTGGCATTGTCGGGCTGCTGGGGGGAGGTGCCGCTGAAATCCACCACGGCCCGGCGGGCCTGCCGATCGACCCGAACCGCCACCTGAATCTGGCCGCCGTGATCGAGTTCGACCCTGTGCTGTCCGCCCTGCAGGCTCTCCAGCAGGCGGCGCACCGCCGCCGCGGCGTTGGCCTGCACATGCCCCAGGTAGGCCTGCACCTCCTGCAGCCCCTCCCGCTCGATCAGGCTCTGCAGCTCCCGCACCCCCAGCTGATTCGCCGCCACCTGGGCCTGCAGATCGGCCAGCAGCTGACCGGGGTTGCGCACCGGTGGTGTGGCACTGCCCAGCCGCTCCTCCCAGGCCGCCCGATCAAAGCGGCCGCCGGCCAGCAGCGGCACGTTCCTCAGGAGCAAGCCCTCCTCGCCGATGCTGCGGCTGAAGGGCGGCATCGATCCCGGCGTGATGCCGCCCACATCGGCGTGGTGGCCGCGGCAGGCCACGAACAGGACCGGCGCGGCACCGCCCGCTGCCCCGGCGAACACCGGCGTCACCACGGTGATGTCCGGCAGGTGGGTGCCGCCGTCGTAGGGGTCGTTGCTGGCGATCGCATCGCCGGGGCGCAGGGGCGGCAGGCGACCCTCAGCCACGGCCCGCAGCAGGCTGAGCACGCTGGCGCCCATCGAGCCCAGATGCACCGGGATGTGGGGGGCGTTGGCCACCAGCCGCCCCTGGTGATCAAACAGGGCGCAGGAGAAATCGAGCCGCTCGCGGATGTTCACCGACTGGCTGGTCTGCTGCAGGCGCACCCCCATCTGCTCGGCGATGGCGGCGAAGCGGTGGTTGTAGAGCTCCAGCCGCACCGGATCGGCAGCTGCCCTGAGCTCGGCTTTCGCCGTGGGGGCTGCCGGATGGGCGGGCTCGGCTGCTGAACCGCTGGATGCTGGCGAGGCGGACGCGATCGCCTGCAGCAGCAGCTCGCCTCCGGCCAGGGCTCGGGCTGACCAGCCGGGTTCGAGCACCACCATGCCGGTGGTCTCGGCGATCAGGGCCGGGCCGTTCAGGTCACCGCCGCCCTTCAACTGGTGGCGTTGCAGCAGCGGCACCCGGCACCAGCCCTGGGCCGGCAGATACAGCCGTGCGGTGTCTGCGTCCTGATCGGGTTGTGGATGGGGCTGCGTTGCTGGCTCAGACCCGGACCAGGGCCCGAACGCGGATCCGGACTGGGACTTGATCTCAGACTTGGTTTTGGACTTGGTCTCGAACTTGGTTTCTGACTTGGTCTCGGCTTCGGACCGGCCTGAAGGCTGGCCTGGGCTGCTTCGATCTCGCTCCACAGGCCCGGCGCTGGCCGGCTTCGCTGAACCCCGACCACTCACCACCTCCAGCTCCAGCAGCTCCACCATCAGGGGCAGTTCAGGCATCAGGGGCAGTTCAGGCAGGGGCAGATCAGGGGCGTTCGCCTCCTCCGCCCGCTCCTCCAGGGGTGTTGTCGAGGCTGCCGAGCTCCCGGGCACATAGCCGAAGCGCCGTTGGTGGGCGGCGATGAAGCCGCGCCGCAGCCCGGCCAGGTCGTTGGGCCAGCTCAGCCGCAGCCCCTGCTCACTGCCCGGCAGCCGCAGCTCCAGCTGCACCTCCACCGCCAGATCCACGAGGGAATCGCCAGCGGCCTCGAGCCGGGCCCGGCCCTGGGCCAGCAGCTGCTCCGCGTGGCCGGGCAGTGCCTCGAGCAGGGCGGCATCGAGGGGTTGGCGCAGGTTCCGCTGCAACAACTGCCGTTGTTCGGCCAGCCCGATGCCATAGGCCGACAACACACCGGCGAGGGGGTGCAGCAGCACCCGGCGCACCCCCAGAGCTTCCGCCAGGCGGCAGGCATGCTGACCGCCGGCGCCGCCGTAGCAGACCAGCACCGCCTGACGGATGTCGTGGCCGCGTTGGATCGAGATCCGCCGGATCGCCTCAGCCATCCGCTCGATCGCCACCGCCAGCGCGCCCTCGGCTACCGCTTCCGCCGTGTAGGCCGTACCCATGCAGGCGGCGCCCATGGCGGCCGCCAGAGCCGCAAACCCCTGCTCGACCACGCCCCGATCGGGGGGCTGGTCGCCATCGACGCCGAACACCGCCGGAAAGTGCGTCGCCTGCAGGCGACCGAGCAGCAGGTTGGCGTCGGTCACCGTGAGGGGGCCGCCGTTGCGGTAACAGGCCGGACCCGGATCGGCGCCCGCCGAGCGGGGCCCCACCTGCAGCCGCTCGCCGTCGTAGTGGAGCACCGACCCGCCACCGGAGGCCACCGTGTGGATCGGCAGCCGGGGCGCCTGCAGCAGCAGGCCGCCGATCTCGGTCTCGGCGCTCCGGTCCCAGGCCAGGGCGCCACGGCCGGGATCGAAGTGGAACACATCGGTGGAGGTGCCGCCCATGTCGAAACCCACGATCGGGCTCGATCCCAGCCCCGCCGCCTCGGCCACGCGCACGGCACCCACCATGCCGCCGGCGGGGCCGGAGAGGATCGTGTCCTTGGCATGGAGCTGGCGTGGCGCGGCCAGGCCCCCGCTCGACTGCATCACCCGCAGGCGCGTGGCCGTGCCCAGGGCCGCCTCCACCTGGGCCAGATAGCTGCCCAGCACCGGGGCGATGCTGGCCTCGGCCAGGCTGGTCTGGCAGCGAGGCAGCAGCCGGGGCTGTGGACTGAGCCGATGGGAGAGCACCACCGGATCGAAGCCGAGCTGCTCCAGCCAGGCCCCCAGCCGCCTTTCGTGGTCGGGATTGCGCACGCTGTGGAGCAGGGCCACGGCACAGCCGCGGATGCCCTCGGCCAAGGCGGCACGCAGCTCCGCTTCCAGGCGTCCATCCAGCTGCAGGGGGCGCAGCTCCGCTCCCGATGCCGTGAGCCGACCCTCCACGGCGATCACCCGCTCCAGCAGGGGCTCGGGCCGTACGATCCGCAGCGCGAACAGATCCGGCCGGTGCTGATCTCCGATCCAGGGCAGGTCGCTGAGGCCCTGGTTGATCAGCAGCACCGCCGGCTGGCCGCAGCGCTCCAGCAGGGCATTGGTGGCCACGGTGGTGCCCAGACGCACCTCCTCGATCAAGCCGGCGGGGATGGGCGCCTGCTCCGCCAGCTCTGCCATCTGCCTCAGGGCCCGCACGGCGGGATCGCCCCGGCGGTGGGGCTGCACCGACAGCACCTTGGAGACGTGCAGCTGGCCCTGGGGATCGCGGCCCACCACATCGGTGAAGGTGCCACCCCGGTCGATCCAGAACCGCCAGCCGGAGGCGGGCTGATGCGTCATGCCGATCACTCCCCCGGGCCGGGGCCGAGGCGGCGGCCCAGCAGCACGTAACTCCTCAGGGGGCGAGCGTAGTGCCGGCTCAGGGCCTGCCCGGCTCCGTTCTCCAGCATCAGGGCATGCACCACCTGCCGGAAGCCCCGCTGCTGGGCCGCGGCGTGGGCCTGCTCCAGCAGCAGCCTCCCCAGCCCTGCCCAGGGGCGGCCCGGCAGCACCGCCAGGGTGCGGATCACCAGGGTGGTGCCGCTGGCATCGGCGGGATGGGCCAGCAGCAGACCCACAAGCTGCTCGCCGGCGAAGGCCAGCAGGCTGCTGTGGGGATCGATGCTGGCCAGGCCGCCGCTCTGGAGCTGGAGCCGGCAGAAGGTGTCCAGGGGCAGCGGCAGAAACCAGGGTTGCCGCTGGAAGGCCCGATGCAGCAGGCCGTGGACCTGGGGCAGCAGAGCCTGGACCTGGGCCAGCCCGGCCGTCGCGTCGAGCTCCGAGGCTCTGCAGATCCGCAGGGTCTCCAGGCGGGTGGGCCTGCCGCGCCGCCGCCGCTGGGTGAGGTCGTTGCAGAGAAAGGAGTGGTAGCGCTGTAGCACGCGGAAACCGCAGCGGCTCAGGGGCGCGATCCATTCGGGGCCGGGCAGGGGCTCGCCCGCGAAACCCGCCAGCGGGTCAGGTGCTGCAGCTGCCGGACTCATCGGCTCGCGGCAGCGGTAGGGCTGCCAGCTGCTGCCGTTCATCGGGGCCAGCACCTGGGTGCAGCCCTGCGTCTCCAGGCGCCGGCAGGCGTGATCGAGCAGGGTGCGGGCGGCGGTGAGATCGGTTGCGAAATCGGTGGAGAGATCGGCGGCGACAGCATCGCCGCCGGTGGGTTGGAAAGCGCTCGGACCACGGCCAGACAGGGCGCCGATCGTTCCCAGCCGCCCACCGGCGATGGTCGGCGTGTGGTTCCACCAGAGGGTGCAGCGGGCCCGCTCCCGCCCATCCACCACCACCCTCCAGGCCTCATCGCCGGCCAGCAGAGGGCTGCCGGCCAGGGGATGGGTGCCGGCCGCTGCAGCCGAGCCTGGATCAAGCGGCAGAACGGCGGCGTTGATCGCAGACCTCCCCGGCCAGGCTCCAGTCCATCCTGGCGTCCGCCACCACCAGGCGCTTGTAGAAGAAGACCCGGTCGCGCCGGTGCAGCTCCGCTGCCAGGTCCGCCTGGTCCTGCCAGCTTGCCGGCGGCGCCAGGCGGCAGTCGCGGTCGGCGTGGCGGTTCCAGCAGACCAGGCGGCCACCTGGGGCCGAACGGCGGCGCAGGGCGCCCAACAGCTCCGCCGTGGCAAGTGGCGACTGGTAGTCGAAGAGGTTGCTGAGGTTGAACCGATCGAAGCGCTCGGACGGGTGGGTCGAGGCCAGGTACGCCTCCAGAGAGGTGGTCTGCAGGCGGAGCGCCGCCAGGTTGCGGCGCACCAGCGGCACCACCTCAGGCCGCAGGGCCCGGGGCAGATGGGCCCCGAAGCGGCCCCTCAGGATCCAGTGCAGGTAGGGATTCTCGGCGGGATCCAGGGCGATCAGGGCATGGCGCAGGCGCTCCACCAGCTGCCGGCTCTGGGAGCCCTTGCCGTAGAGCACCTGCTGCGGGCTGGTGCCCAGTCCGCCCAGCAGGAGACGCGAGAACACCAGATGGAGCAGCAGCCGCTGGCCGCGGCTCTGCCAGCGGCGCTGGAACCAGGCGCTGCGTTCCTCAGCATTCAGCCCCTCCAGCAGCGCCTGCCAGCCGTCGGGATCCGCCAGGCGGGGCACGATCCAGCGGCGGAAACGGGCCAGGTAGCGCTCAAACCGTCCGGCCTGCAGCACCCCCGCTGCGATCAGCTGCGGCTGCCGGTCCCAGAACTGGAGGGAGGCGGCATCGAGCCGCTCGCGGCAGCGCCGGTAGAGCTCCAGCCGGTGCAGGCCCACGGCTGGAGAAGAAGACTGCGGGCCCGCGAGTGACAGATCCCCAGTCGCTGGCTCCTCAGGTTGTTCCCAGGCCCCCAGAAACACCAGCAGCTCGCTCGGATCCAGGCAGCCGTAGGCCGCAGCCTTGAGGGCGAGCAGGGCGATCTGGGCGGGATGGCGGTCGATGGCGACCACCTGGCTGGCCCCTTCGGCGAGCAGGGCCAGGCTGTTCTCGCCGCCGGAGGCGATCGACAGCACCCGGCTGCCCTGCAGGGGCGCCAGGGCCTCCACCAGCCGATCGGCATCCTCCCAGCACTGGCCATAGAGCAGGTGGGACATCCTTGGCCCCATCACCAGGTGCCGGGTTCGGGGCCAGCGCAGCGTCGGACCAGTCCGCTGCCGCCATCGATCTCCAGCCAGTCGTCATTCTGCAGCAGGGAGCTGAGGCCGGCCAGCTCGGTGACCATGGGCAGCCCCAGCTCCCGCGCCACGATCGCCACATGGGAGAGCACGCTGCCCCGCTCCACCAGCAGGGCGCAGGCCTGGGGGAAGAGCAGCACCCAGCCCGGATCGGTGCAGGCGGCCACCAGGATGCGCGGTTCGTTGGCGGTGGCCCCCGGCCCCTCCAGCCAGGCCCGCGGATTGTTCACCAGTGCCACCTTGCCCCGAACGCGCCCGGGGGAACAGGCCGTGCCTTGCCAGATGGATTCAGCGGTGGATGCGGCCACCTGTTCTGCGGCCGGATCCCCGCGATCGCTGAGGGGAGAGGCTGGCTCTGGAGGCGGCGGCAGGTCGAGCGTCGGCAGGCCCCGGGTTTCGAAGCGCCGCGGCAGAGGCGGCCGATGGCCGTGCCGCTGCCATTCGGCGCGGCGCAGGGCGACGAGGCCGCGCAGGTCTGTGGTGGTGCCATTGCCCTCCACCACCGCCATCACCTCGTCCACCTCCAGGAAGAACACATCCTCGGCGCGGTTGAGACGATCGAGGGCGGCCAGGCGACGGCCCAGCTCCAGCAGCAGCCGACGGGCCAGGCCGAACACGCGGGTGCGCTCGAAGCGCAGGTTCTCCCGGTTCGCCACCAGCCGCCGCAGCTGACGACGTAATCCGAACAGCAGCCAGCGCTGGGGCCCGCGCAGCACCCGTGCGGACTGCAGAGGTGCCGACTCCGTGGCTTGAGCCGTGGCCTGAACCTGAGCTCTGGCCAGGCCTTGAGCCGGAGTCTGGTCCCGTGGAGCGGCCGGTCCCGAGGAAGTTTCCTGTTGGCTTCGCGCCGTCATCGCGGCCACAGAAGCGGCAGCGGCCCCGAGGGTGCGCAGCAGCGGCAGGGGATCGTCGCGGAGGGTGAGGCTCTCGAGCTTGAGTTCCTCCAGGCAGCGATCGCCGAACACGGCGAGGTAATCGTTCAATGCTGCCTCCAGCTCGGGCACGGTGGCCAGGGCGCGGCGGATGGCCGGCAGGGAGCCGCGCCGCAGCAGGGCCACCAGATCAGGCTGCTCCACGTCCAGTTCCACCACCAGCGCCGCCATCGCGGCGATGCGACGCGGCGGTTCGCTGCTGATCACCGATCCGATCTCGCTGATCCAGGCATTGCGCAGGCCCCCGCCCGCATCGAGGCCCCAGCGTTCCAGCAGGCAGCCCAGTACGCCGTGCAGCACCATGGCGTAGAAGTCGTTGATCAGGGGTGCATCCCAGCGGTTGAGCAACTCCGCTTCGATGGCGCGGTAGCGCTCCACCAGCTGATCCGGCCGGGCTTCCGCCAGCGCCGTGGCCTCGTGGGCAGCGGGCAGCACCCGATCCAGCCGGGCCAGAAAGTTGCGCCGCCGCCGCTCCAGAGTGAGGTAGTTGCCCAGCAGGGAGCCGCTCGCCCTCACCAGCCGCAGCAGATCCTGCAGGGGAGGGACCGGTGGCTCCAGCCGCAGCCGCTCCCGTTGACGGGTCTCCAGTGGTTGCTGCACCCCCAGCATCTGCTCGAGGAAGGCGGCATTGAGCCCATACCCCGGCAGCAGCGACAACACCCGGTACCAGCTGTGGAGGTTGTAGTAGATCCGCCCCTCCAGGAAGCCGATCATGGTGGCGAACACCCGCCGATGCCGGCGCACGCGGCTGGCGGGCACCCCCATGAACAGACTGAACTGGGTGTAGACCTCCGTGTAGGCCTTGCGGGCGAAGGAGAAGGTGAGCGGGGTGGTGACGCCGCTGTAGCTCTCCACGATGTTGCTGTTGTCCCACAGCGCCACGACACCGTCGGGATCGGCGACCCGCGCGAGGGTGGTGATCGGTCGGGCCTGCAGCAGCCAGAGGCGCTCCGGCCCCCCTGGGTGCTCCGGAGCCTCCAGGGCCCATTCCACGTCCTGGGGGGTGCCGCAGTCGCGGGCGACCTGGCGTACCAGGTGATGCACCGCCAGCAGACGGGCCCTGTCCAGCAGGGGGCGGCCGGCCTGGAGGGGGCGACTCTCCAGGACCCGGTCGTCCCAGCTGAGGCGGTACAGGTCGCCTTCGGCCGTTCCCGCCAGCAGATCGGCGGCCACGCCCGCCACCGCCTGGATCACGGTCACGCCCCGCTGGCCGGTGAGGGGATCGGCGCTGAACGCCACCCCGGCCACCAGCGGGCGGAGCATCGGTTGCACCAGCACGGCTGGCGCTGTGAAGGGGGCTGGGGTGGAGGCTGCTGCCGAGCTGTAGGCCCGCACCGACGGCTCGAACGCCGAGGCCCACACCGCCAGCACCGCTCGAGCGAGGTCGTCTGGCTCCACCTCCAGCACGGAGGTGTATTGCCCCGCAAAGCTGCGCTGTCGTCCGTCTTCCTGAGGCGCAGAAGACCGCACCGCCAGCCGACCTCCGCTGGGCAACTGACTCTGCACGGCCCGGCGCATGTCGGCCTCCAGCCAGTCGGGCAGGCGGCGGGGGCAGGGGTGGTCGGGTTCCAGGGCCAGGGCGAAGGCCTCCGGCAGGATCACAAGCGCCGGCCCCACGGGATGGCCCAGGCCTGCCAGCCGGCGCAGGGCAGCCGCCTTGCCGCCCAGCCGTTTTGCCAGCTCCTCCTCCCGTTCCGGGGTGACCTCAGGCCCTTGCTCCAGGGGGATCCACCAGGCCTCGCGGCCATGCACCTCCATGCTCAACCCCGTCCCACCAGCCATCCAGGCCAGCCCAGGCTGAGGTAGAGGGCCAGGATCCACAGGGCCGTCGCCAGGGCCAGGGGTTCGGCGCCCCCCTCAGCGGCACCTTCAAGCAGGGCCGGTAGCCGGCGCAGCCGCAACCAAAGCACCACCAGGAGCGGCACCAGCACCAGCGCCACCAGGGCACCAGCCTGGATTTCCATCACGCCACCGCCGACAGCCATCGCCGCCAGCAGCGCCGCCCCGCCGGAGGCCAGCAGGCAGCACCACCACAGGGTCAGAGCCGGCCGCAGGCCCCAGAGGGCGCTCCAGGTCTCGACCCCCGGCTCTTCGGCGATCGGTGCCCGGATCTTGCGACCGAGTTCGATCACCAGTCCGGCCAGATAGGCGGTGATCAGATAGAGCAGCAGAGGGACCGGCGGCAAAGCCCCGCCCTGGACGGCACCGCTCTGCAGCCCGATCAGCAGAAGGGCCAGCAGCGGCACGATCACCATGTGGCTCAAGACGTAGACCACCAGGTGGGCCTTGAGCCAGCGGCGACAGCCGAATTCGGCGCACATCAGCAGCAGGTAGCCCCAGAGCACGGCCAGAGCCCCCAGAGCCGTGGGCGCGATCGCCAGCACCAGGGCCAGCTGCACGGCCGTAGCCACTACCCCCACCCCGGCCAGCTCCCGCAGGCTCACCAGTCCGCGCGGCACCGCCCGGTAGGGCCGCCAGCGGCGGTCGTCGTCCAGGTCCTTGAATTCATCGGCAATGCGCATCTGCAGAAACAGCAGCAGGGCCACCACCGATCCCGCCAGCAGCGCCGGAACACTCGCGGCCCTGGCCTGCAGGGCGGCGCCGTAGCCCACGGCCGCGCCGCTGAACACCAGGATCAGCGGCCCATGCTTCAGCAGGGGAAAACGTTCCCGCTGGTATTGCCACAATCGCAGCGCCAGGGGGGAGCGGATCACCCCGGTCATGGCTGGGCTTCCGTTGGGTGGGAATCGGCGGGGCGGGAATCGGTGGGGCGGGAATCGGCCAGGGCCGCCTCGATCTGCACCGAACTCCAACCGCCACGGGCCAGATCCCGGCGGATCCGCTCCGGTGCCATGCCCTGCTGCCGGGCACGGCCGGCATAGGTGGTGAGCCGCGTCACCATCGGGTCGCTGCCCGTCGCAGGCAAGGTCAGGGGCCTCCGCAGTGGGCCGGGCAGGATCAAATTCAGCATCCAGCCGATCAGCAGGGCCAGGGCAAGCCAGAACACCCCGCCGATTCCGGCCGTGCAGACCACCGAAACGAACAGAAGTGCTGCGGCATTGCCCACGGATCCTGTCATCACCACCAGGCCGATCAGCAGCACCGGCAGGCCCAGCAGCAGCAGCCACAGCACGGCTTGTAGCGATGGGGCTTTCCGCCTGGGTGCGGGGCGCTCGGATGGGGTGCCCGGCAGTGACGGCGGTGGTGGAGAGGCGGAGGTCATGGATGCATCAAGCCGTTCAGAGATGGTTGTCGATCACGATGTCCCAGTAGCGAACGAAGCAGATGATCAGGGCCAGATAACAGGGAATCGCAAAGGCGATTTCAATCGGAGCCCCCAGCAGCGGAATCGTGAATCCCGAGAAGTTCGCCACGGCGCTGGCTCCATAAACCCGGATCCCCAGGCTCCAGAGGGTGTATTCGATCGGCAGGGCGATGGAGGTGGCCACCATCAGCGCCAGCACGAATCTCTGGGCGATCGGACGGTGCGCAAAGGAAGACGACACAACGGCGGCGGTGATGGCGATCACCAGGATCCAGAGGCCGCTCATCAACACACTGATGTCGCGATAGAGCATCGACCAGGCCGGAAATCCACGGTTGTCGACCATGGGCTCCACCATCACTTCAAACAGCAGCACCGCCACCAGGGTCAGGCCCAGGCCGCGTCCCCAGTGAATCTGCCGCATCGGCAGCAGCAATGGATCTTCCAGCACCAGGCACCAGTACTTGTAGAAGCACAGCACCAGGGAGGTGAACACGGGCACGTAGAACAGCAGCTGCAGCGGCACCCCAGCTACGAAGCCCCCCACCACGGCATCCAGCACCTCGGGCGCATAGCTGCGGATGCCCAGGTGCACCACCAGAATTTCCAGGGGCAGGGTGAGCAGCGTGATCAGCAGCAGTTGCAGGCTGAAGCGCCGCCAGGCCCGCCAGCGGGGCCGGAGTTGGTCGATGATCTCCACCACCAGCAGGAAAAAGACGCTCCAACCGAAGGTCAGAACCCAGCTGACATCCTGGTAGAGATAGGCCCAGCGGTCCAGGTGGGCGTTGTGCCACATCGGCGCCGTGAACAGCTCGAAGATCAGCACCCCCACGGCCATCAGACCCAGCCGGCTCGGTATCCGATCCCGGAAGCGTGCCAGCCAGGCAAGCGCCGCCAGGCCGAGCAGGATCACGGCGGCCACAAAGCTGAAGGAGGCACCGGTGAGGCTGCGATCCACCGCACAGGCAGTGAGCAGCAGGGGGGTCAGGGCCATGGTGAAGGCTCAGCGGCACTTCCGGCAGACACGGTCTGATCTGGCGAGGGAGCAACCGATGGAACAAGTGATGGAGCAATCGATGGAACAGTGGTGGCCGCCCCGCCCCGCACGGTGGGTTTGGCGCGAAACCCGGAATCCTTCACCTTGCAGCCGCCCCACTTGGCCCGCTGGAAATCTGGATCGTCGCTGAGGCGCTGCCAGACCCGCCAGAGCGGTTCCTGCACGGCATTGCCGAAGATGGCGTGGTTGAAATCACACGACATCACATCGCCATAGGGCGATAGATAGAAGTAACTCGTGCCGCAGGCGCAGCCCACACTGCGGTGGCTGCTGATGTAAGCCGAAAACACCACGCCGGGATAGCGCGGATCCGCATTCCAGCCATCGGCCGAGCGGATCATCCGCTCCACCCAGTCGTCGCCACCGGCATGGCCCTCGCGATCCACCAGATCATCGCGGTGCTGCAACCGACCGCTGGGCAGCGCATCGAAGACCAGCACTTCGTGGGCACCGACCCGGCGGGCCAGCTCCACCAGCCGCTCCAGTTCGCCGGCGGCATAGTCCTCCGGGGTGAGGGTGGCCGAGATGCCCACCGACAATCCCTGCCGGCGCGCCGCCCGCAGCCCCTGCAGGGCCCGCACGAACAGCCCCGGCAGGCCCCGGCGCTGGTCATGGCGAGCCGCATCGGCGGCATCGAGGCTCACGTAGACGCTGTCGAGGCCGGCGCGGCGCAGGGCCACCGCCTGCTCCGCCAGATGCCAGCCATTGGTGAACAGCAGCACGGTGGAGAGATCCTTGTCGACGCTGCGGATGATCTCGCTCAGATCGGGTCGCTGCAGCGGTTCACCGCCCACCAGGTTGATGATCGAAACGCCCAGCTCCTGGGCCTGACGGATCAGTTCCCGGGTCTGCTCAAGGCTCAGCAGCGGGCGGCCGGGTTCCTCGACGCCCTGATAAAAGCTGCAGTGGCTGCAGCGAGCGTTGCAGCCGTCGGTGACGGCCAGACTCATCAGATTGGGGATGTTGCGATTCTGGATGCCGCGGTAGAGCGTGCGGGCAATGAAGTGATGGGCCGGGCGGCTGAACAGTGCCGGGGTGGAGAGGGAATAAACAGGAAATCCATCACGAAAATGGATGATCTTGCTGTGATTCAGATAGATGCGGTAGAGCACATCCACGAAATCATGGGCGCTGCCCAGGCCATGGCTGAGCAGGAACCAGCTCAGCCATAACTTCCGCAGCTGGGCGAGTCCGCGCATCGTGCCGCAATGTTCCGACCCTTCAAGGTATGGGGCCCGTCTGCGCCTGGACGTTTCTAACGATTATCTTAAGAAAGCCGCTGGCGCCTCAGGGTCCTGGCGCGGCCTGGGCTCAGTGTTTTCAGTTCAGCGGTTTCAGTTCAGCGGTAGTTCTCGAACTGGAGCGGCACCTCCAGATCTTCGCTCCTGAGCAGAGCGATCACCTGCTGCAGGTCATCCTTGTTCTTGCCGGTGATCCGCAGGCTTTCGCCCTGGATCGCCACAGTGACCTTCTTGATGGTGTCACGCACTTTCTTGCTCAGCGATTTGGCCAGCTCCGGGCTCAGACCCTTGCGGAGGGTCACCACTTGCCGCACCCGGTTGCCACCGGCCGGTTCGGGAGTCTGGAAATCGAAGATCTTGAGCGAAAGATCCCGTTTGGTCGCCTTCTGGCGCAGCACGTCTTCCACCGCCTGCAGGGTCATCTCGCTGGCGGTGGTGATCACCAGGCTGGTCTCCTCCAGCTCGATTTCGGTGCCGGAGTCCTTGAGGTCGTAGCGCTGGATCACCTCGCGGCGCACCTGATCAATGGCGTTCACCAGCTCCTGGCGATCGAAATCGGACACGACATCGAAGGAGTAGGAGCTCATTCGCGCAGAGAGTGAAGGCCTGAAGCAAATCGTATGTGTCTGGCGGCTCAGCAGCAGCTGGCCAGATCCGGATGGGCAGCCTGCAGCGGCGGCACTGCCACGGGAAAGCCCCGATTCCCGCCCTGGGACTTGGCCTGGCGCAGGGCTCGGCAGGTGCGGCTGAGCAGATCTTCGGGGCAGTCGCCCGGCTGCTCGAGGGTCACCCCCACGCTGAGCCGTGGCCGGATCCAGTGGCCGCTCACCGGCAGCGGCAGTGCCAGAACCCTGCGGATCGATTCGGCCAGTTGCACCACTTCCTCGAGGCTGCCCATGCCGGCGAAGACCGCTACCAGCTGATCGCCGCCCAGACGGGCCATCAGATCGCTGGGCAGCACCAGCCGGCGCAGGCGATCGGCAAGGGAGCGCAGCACCTGATCGCCGGCCTCGCGGCCATAGCTCTGGTTCAGGAGCCTGAACGCATCGAGATCCCAGCAGGCCAGCCCCACGGGCTGGCAGCGGCGCCAGCGGGAATGATCCAGCTGGCTCAACCGTTGCACGA
Source organism: Synechococcus sp. CCY9202 (assembly GCF_034931685.1). Taxonomy (NCBI): domain Bacteria; kingdom Bacillati; phylum Cyanobacteriota; class Cyanophyceae; order Synechococcales; family Synechococcaceae; genus Synechococcus; species Synechococcus sp. CCY9202. The sequence continues at coordinate 86,470 of NZ_JAYGID010000039.1, read as the reverse complement.
GAGCCGTGCGGTTCATCAGGCCTGTGAGGCGATCGCTGCCGATGCCGGCCTCCCCCTGTGGTGCCCGTCGATGGGAGCTGTCGCCGTTGATCCGCTCTGCGGCGGCCCCATCCTGAAAGGCAAGAATCCAGCCACAGCAGGCACGTCCCTCGCCGGCCAGGGGCCAGCAGAGGCAGCGCATCCATCGGTCGGTGCCATCGCTGGCCCGAAGGCGCAGCACACTCTGCTGATCCGGGCAGAGGGCGAAGGCCTGGGCGGGATTGAAGTCCGGCAGGAGATCGACGTCCGGCAGGAGTTCAGCGAGGCTGCCACCCAGCAGTTGATGGGAGGTCCAGCCGAGCAGGGATCGCACCGAGGGGGTGATCCAGCGGATGCAGCGGTCTGCGTCGATTTCCACCAGAAACGCCGAGAGCGCCTCGGTCAACAGCCGGTGTCGGTAGGTCTCACTGCCCCGATCGAGGTGTACTGGAGCCAGGCCGCTCAGATCGGTGGCAACCAGACACTGGGTCTCGAGGTCACCATTGCGGAGGCCGCTGCTGCTCATCAGGGTGAGAACGGGCTCCCCGTTGCGATGCAGCAGCACCAGCTCGGCCTGTTCGGTGCGGCCTGGAGACACCTGCCGCAGGCGATCCACCGTGGGCCATTGGCTGGAGGGCGTCAGCGCGGTGAAGGGTTGCCCGCAAAGGGTCTCACGGGCATGGCCGATCAGGTCTGCCAGAGCCTGATTGGCGTAGTGCACCGCACCGGAACTGGAGAGGGTGAGCACGCCATGGCCCATCTGCTCGACGATGGCGCGGTAGGGCTGATCGACATCGACTTGAATGATCCTGGCAGCATTGGCAGGACCCAGTTGCGCAGTCATGGCTCAAGCCGTGCAGGGATCAAGAACCGGCGCCAGACAACGGCGCAGCTTCCGAAAGGTCTGTCGCTCCAGATTCTGAACCACACCTTTGGTCAGCCCCATCATCTCTGCGGTGGAGCTCAGGGAGCGACCATCCGGTTCGGCATAACGCAAGCTCAGAAGACGGCGCTCCCGGTGATCCAGTGCATCCACCTGTTCCCGCAACCACCGGTAATCCTCTTCCAGCACCGGAACACGCTCATCGGCAATCGCATCGATGAGGCAGAGATCGTCTGTTGCGCCGGCAATCGGCTGATGCAGGGAGGTCATGCGGCTGTGCCGAACGGCACGAAGCGAGGCCTCCAGCCGCTCCTCCTCCACATCAAGCGCAGCAGCCAGCTCGCGGGTTGTGAGGCTCCGATCGGAGCGGGCCTGCAGCCTATGGGCGCGGCTGACCAGGGTGATCATCGGGACCGGGATGCGGATGGGAGAGCCCGATTCCCTCAAGCAATTGCCGATCGCTTTGCGAATCCACCAGAAGGCGTAGGTAGAAAACTTATAGCCTCGTTTCGGATCAAATCGCTCCACGGCCTCAATCAAGCCCAGGTTGCCGGCCTGCAGCAAATCAAGCATTTCCAGATGAAGGCCATCGAGACGACTGCTGTATCGGCGTGCAATCATCACTACCAGCCTGAGATTGGCGGACACCATCCGGTTTCTGGCTCTCTCCGCACTGCAACGCAGAGCTTTCGTGGGCTGGGGATCCTTCAGCCATTGCTGCACGATGGCGGCCAGGTGAAGTTCCTCTGATGCCGTGAGCAGCGGAACTCGTCGCAATAAATACAAATATTCCGTGAGTCCATCGGACCCTGAATCAAGAGGCAACGGAGAGTATGACATTGGAAGGAAAGATGAACAATCAGGCGTTACGGGGTCTTGCGCCCCTCTTTCAGTCAGCCAGAGTCCATGGGTCTTTCGGGTTGGAAACGTGCCCCTCCGGTAGGAAAGCCGGTGAATGGATCACCTGCTTTTGGTTTCACAGTACGCCGGAAGTGCCGATAGATACATCTGTTTGGCGTGGGCTGCACCATTACGTCAAACAAGCACCTCTTCGATAGTTATCTCGACGCTTGCCGCCGTTTCCTGTACTCCATGCTTCAGGTCTTGTAGGGCTTACAGGCCTTGTTAGGCCGCCTCCGCTCGCTCCCCGAGGCCGAGGCCAGGCGTCACCTCGGTGAGCGTGCCCACCACGAAACGATCGTCGCCGTCCTTGACGACCCGGCCCGCCTCAACCACCCAGAGCGGCCGGCCTGAGCGGGTGGTGAGGCGGTAGCGCACGGTCCAGCGACCCTGGGTCCAGTCGCGGGCCGCCTCCACGCGGCCACGATCATCCGGCACGATCGCCTTGACGAACCGCTCTGGATGTTCACAGAGTTCGGCGGGGGACCAGCCCGTCAGGGAGTGGATGCGCTGGCTCACGTAGAGAAGCTCGCTCATGCCCTGATTCCACTTCCAGACCACCGCATCGAGGGCATCAGTGAGGCTGGAGAACTCGTTGAGGGCCGCCTCCGCCGCCCGGCTCATCTCCATCAGCTCGGACACATCGGTGAGGGTGACGATGGCGCCGCGGCGTCGACCTTCCAGATCCTGGTAGGGCAGCACCTGAATCAGGTAGGAGACGTCTTCACTGCTGGCCTCGAGGCTTTGCCGCGGTTCGCCCTGTAGCACCGCCTCCAGGGCCTCCGGCAGCTGCGGCAGCGGCAGGGTGGTGGGAATGCGCAGCAACGGCTTGCCGAGATCGCTGGCCATCAAGGCGAAGACCCGCACCGCCAGAGGGGTGAAGCGGGTGACACAGAGTTGGCGATCGACGATCACCATGCCCTGGCTGAGCGAACTCTGGATGTTTTCCAGATCAGCGTTGAGCCGCTCCAGCTGTTCGCCGCGGCAGCTCAGCGTCTGGTTCAGCGTCGCCAGTTCCTGGTTGGTGACCTGCATCTCCTCGTTGGAGGCCTCCAGCTCCTCGTTGGACGACTGCAGCTCCTCGGACGAGGCCTGCAGCTCCTCGGAAAAGGACTCCAGATCAGCATTCGCCTGCTCCAGTTCCATCAAGGAGCGCTGCAGGGTCTCCTGACTGCTCAGCAGTTCACGCTCAAGGCGCTGGATTTCGCGATCGAAGGCGGCATCCCGTTCCCCCGGTGGCGCCGTTGTGGTGAGGCCGGCCTCCTTCTCCCCCTGCGGCACAAAGCTGAGCAGCAGGATGGAACGGCCATCCACCGTCAGGCAGCGAAGCTCCAGCCGCACCCACTGGTCGAGGTCTTCCAGATGCACGGCGGTACTGCGTGCGGTGGTGTTGACGGCGGGGGTCAGCAGAAACAGGGCCCTGGCCTCGCTGCGCAGTTCGGGCCGGAGAAACGATTGGGCGGCTGTCGTGAGTCGCCCTTCCGGCAGGCGGCAGTAGGGGGTGATGTCGCCGATCACTTCCACCAGATCGTGCCGTTCATCCAGCACGAGGCTGGGCTGGCAGAAGGCACGGATCAGCACCTCGAGCAGGGCCATGTGCTGCTCGGGGATGGTCTCTCGCAGCACGGTGATCGAACGGGTCGGAGCTGCAGCGAGCCCCTGCCGGCCCGCGGCAGGACCAGGCGGCAGGGGCTGGCGCGCGAGCGTGTCGCCGGAGCGGTGGTACAGGTTCTGTTCCCCATCAGCCACATGGAAACCGCTGATGCGGCTTCCGAGGGCGTCCGCATGGCCGAGGAACAACAGTCCTCCGGGCACCAGGGCAAAACTGAACAGGGCCAGCACCCGTTCCTGAACGGGTGCGGTGAAATCGATCAGCGTGTTGCGGCAGGCGATCAGATCGAGCCGCGGAAATGGTGGGTCCTTGCCCATGTCGTGGCGGGCGAAGACCATGCAGGTCCGCAATGATTCACAGATCACGTGTTCGGCTCCCCGATCCATCAGGAAGCGCTGGCGTAATTCCGCTGGAATCCCAGCCACTGCGGCATCTGGATACACTCCGAGGCGGGCGATCGACAGGCTCTGCTCACTGAGATCCGTGGCGAAGATCTTCAGCTGGGCAGCCAGATCGTGGGGATGGCCGAGCAGCTCACTGATCAACATGGCGATCGAATAGGCCTCTTCGCCGCTGGCGCAGCCCGGCACCCAGACGCGCAGGAAATGCGGTGCCGGGCGCCTGGAGAGGCCATCGAGCAGGAGCCGTCTCAGGGCCGAAAAGGCCTGGGGATCGCGAAAGAAGGAGGTGCCTGACGCCAGCAGGGTCTGGGCCAGTGCCTGGGCCTCTTCAGGGTCACCCTCCAGCAGGGGCATGTAGGCCTCCAGGTCGCTGAGCTGGTGGGTCGCCATGCGTCGTTCCACCTGGCGGCGCAGCGCCGCCTCGGTGTAATGGGACGCATCCAGACCGGTGGCGCGCTGCAAGGGCTCGATCAGCGCGGACAAGCCGATCGGGGTGGCCGGCAGGCCGGAGCCAGGCGCTGGGGCCTCCTCGGCTGCCGCTGGGGTGAGGCTGTTCAGTCCGGCCAGATGCTGCCCGATCGCGCCCGCCTCCAGCACCAGCACAGCGCCGCCGAGGGTGATGGCTGCCCGCGGCATGGCGCCGAACTTCGCCTCTGCCGGGCTCTGGGCCAGGGTGAGTCCGCCCGCTTCCTTGACCGAGCGCAGCCCGAAGGCGCCATCGCTGCCGGTGCCGGACAGCACCACGGCCACTCCGTTGGCACCCCACTCCCTGGCGATCGAGGCCAACAGCAGGTCGATGCTGGGGGCTGGACCGTAGCGAGGAGCCGGCGCCTGAAGACTGAGGCGGTTCGCCACGACCGTGACGTCGTGGTTGGGCGGAACGATGGCGATCACATCGGGCTGCAGCGGTGCCCCATCGCGAGCCAGGACCACGGGCAAACGGCTGGTCCGGGCCAGCAGCTCGAGCAGGTGGCTGTGGTGGTCGGGATCAAGGTGCTGAGCCACCACATAGGCCTGTCGTCCGCCGGCCGTCAGCTGGCTGACCAGATCCGTCAAGGCCGCCAGGCCCCCGGCCGAGGTTCCGATGCCTACCACCCGGGTGATCGTCATGCCCTGGAAGGTTCTCATTCTTGGCGCACCGCGCTGGAGGAGCACGCCATGTGCAAAGGAGAGCCGCTGATCAACTTCAGCCTAGATCTCTGGATCGGTGATGCATCGGCTGGCGAAAGAGGCCAGGATCCAGGGGCCAGCGGCACTGCCACCAGTTTTTATCAGAACCATGCAAAATCGTTGGTGATGTGCAAGTTGCTGTTCAGCGGACGGTCGGTCCTTTGGCTTCGATCCATTAGCGTTTTCTGACTGTCGAAAACGGCGGTGGCATCGATGAACCAACTCGCGATCAGCCGATCTGCCATCCGATCAGCCTGCGGAATTGCGCTGGTCAGCCCTTAGCGTGGCCACCTCGATCCCGCACCCATTCGAGCCGCACCCCCAGGCCGCCGGTCTTACCAATCCCTTTCAGGCCAGGTTGCTGCGGATTGAGGACATCGCCCGCAGTGCCGAGTTGATCAGCACGGTGGTGCCACTGCAGCAGCTCGAAGCCGCCTCCGCTTCCGTGCCGTGGTGGCACTACGGATTCGAGTCGTCGTTCGGTGGCGTTGCGCTGGTGGCTGGCATCCTTCCCCCCTGTCATCTGCAAACGCAGGAGCACGATGGACTCACCGTTGTGCTGGGCTATGGAGGGGAGCAACGGGTCCGCCAGGAGTCCCACGAGTGGTCCTGTCAGGCGGATGACTGCCTGATTCTCAATGGCGCCGCCTATTGCTGCGACACCACAGCGGTCAGCGCCCTGCTGTGTCACCTGCGGCCGGAACGACTCCTGAGGACGGCCATGGTCATGGGAGGGCTCCAGCATTGTCCAGCGGCCTGGAAGGACTTGATGCAGCAGAGTCAGTGCAGGAAGCTCTCCGCCGACAGCGACGGGCCACCGCTTCAGGCCCTGGTTCGCCAGGAGATCAGCCTGGTCAATCAGCTGGTTGATGCCAGTCCGGTGTTGATTGAACGCCTGCAGGTGGATGAGCGGATCTACCGGCTGATGGCCGCGATGATGCTGCCGGACTTGCTTCTGGACAGCCCTCTGGATCGGCTCAACCAGAAGGATCGGCAGGGCCGCGATACGTTTGATGAGTTGCTCGACTACATCAAGTTCAACCTTGCCCAGCCGCTCAATCTCACGATGTTGGAGTCGTATAGCCATTACTCCAGGCGCGCTCTGCAATATGCCTTCAAGGAGCGGTTGGGATGTACGGCAACCCAGTGGATCCGCAACCAGCGGTTGGATCAGGCGCGCCGTTGTCTGCAGAATCCTGCGCCTGGTGATTCGGTGGCTCAGATCGCCACCCAGTGCGGCTATCGCTCGCTCAGCCTGTTCAGCGTCGATTTTCAGCAGCGGTTCCATGTCAAGCCCTCGCAGTTGATGCGGGAGGCCCGGGCCACCCGCCCGCCGGAGTCGCGCTGAAGCTCCTGGGCGTCTGCCCTGCCTTGGGAAGGTGAAAGGAGTCGAGGCTTAGGAGACTGCTGAAAAACCCCTTCAAGGGCCATTCAGCCCGGGAACGCCTGACTCCGAGCCCAGTGTTCACGGGCGCTGCGCCCAGAGGTCAGACTCAAGTCATGGCGACCTCGGGACTTTTTCAGCAGGCTCTTAGAACGGCTTTCGTTTCTCAGGCCCTCAACTGATGCCGCCCTTCGCGCTTGCCCTGCTGCTTCCTCCGCTTTCGGCTGCCGAGCCGGGGTCCGCCTTCGCCTGGTCGCTGGTGCTGGCGGGTGCCGTGGTGATCGCCAGCCTGATTCCCCTGGGCGCCGGCCGCAGCCAGGCCGATTTCAGCCTGGCGGATCTCTCGGCGCCGCGGGCGATGTTCGAGCGGTTGCCGGCCTGGGGGAAGCGGGCCCAGTGGGCCCATCAGAACAGCTTTGAGGCCTTCGGCCTGCATGCGCCGGCCTGCCTGCTCTGCCTGATCCACGCCCCGTCGGTACAGGCGGCCGTCCCCTGGATCGCCCTGGCGGCCTGGCTGCATCCGGCTGCGCGCTTGCTCTACATCGGCGCCTACCTCGCCGATCTGCCGCCCCTGCGCAGCCTCTGCTGGATCAGCGGCCTGCTCTGCACCGCGCTGCTGTATCTGGCCGGCCTCCAGGGGGTGCTGGCCGGCTGATCGGGCGGGAGTCCGCCCCATGGGTGATCAGCTCTTGTGATCTTGCAGGCCCTTGAGGGCGGCGAGCAGGGAGGCGGGGCTCTGGGGATCCACCATCAACACCGAGCCGCCTTCGGCCCGGGCCATTTCCTGCCCCATGGCCATCCAATCCTTGGCCAGCAGCAGCCGCAGGCTTTCGGCTGCGGCGGGATGGGTCTCGATCACCCGGGCCAGTTCCATGGCTGCTGCGGCCCGGGCCGCAGCCAGCACTTTCTGCTGATTCGCCTGGGCTTCGGCCTCCATCACCAGCGCCGTCTTCTTCGCTTCGGCGTCGAGCACGAGGGCATCGGCGCGGCCCTTGGCGCCGTTGAGCTGGGCTTCTCGCTCCCCCTCGGAGCGCAGGATCGCCGCCCGCTTTTCCCGCTCGGCGGTCATCTGTTTCTCCATCGCCTGCTGCACCCCCTGGGAGGGCACGATGTCGCGCATCTCGACCCGGGTCACCTTGACGCCCCAGGGATCGGTGGCGGTATCGAGTTCCTTGAGCAGCGCCTCGTTCACCTCCTGGCGGGTGGTGAAGGTCTGGTCGAGGTCGAGCTTGCCCATCTCAGCGCGGATCTGGGTCAGCACCAGGTTGACCATGGCCGCCTGGAGGTTGTCGACGCCGTAGTAGGCGCGGGCATGCTCCAGCAGTTGCCAATACACCACCGCATCCACCTCGATCGAGACGTTGTCGCGGGTGATGCACTGCTGCGGCGGGATGTCCAGCACCCGCTCCTTGAGCGATTCGTGGCTCACCACCTTCTCCACCATCGGCATCACGAAGGAGAGTCCCGGCGTGAGCTGGCGGTCGTACTTGCCCAGGCGTTCCACCAGCATCGAGCGGCCGCCGCTGGTGATCTTGACGCTGCTGATCCCGAGGACCGCCAGCAGGGCCATGGCGGGAAGGGAGAGCAAGGCTTCCATCGAGTCGCTGCCGCAGTGGCTCCAACCTAGGCAGGATGAGAGCAGCGACAACCCGCCCTTGGCCTCTCTGATCTGGCTTGCCATTGCCGGCGGCCTGCTGTTGCTGGAGCTGGTCGGCGCCGAATTCGACGGTTGGCTGGTGGGGGCCGTGGTGGCCCTGCTCCTCTCGATCATCACCGCCCTGGTGCCCCTGGCTCCTGCCTTGCAGGGCCTGCTGGCTGCGGTTCTGGCCGGAGCTGGATACACTCTGCTATGGCGGTGGTCGCACCAGCGGCGTAGGCGGGCCCTGCCACAACAGGCGGGGCAGGAGACTGCCGAGGTGATCACTGGCTTTGACCGGCAGGGCCAGGGGCGGGTGCGCTGGAACGGTCAGAGCTGGGCAGCTGAGAGCCTCGAGCCGGAGCGGCTTCTTGAGGCGGGCCAACAGGTGACCGTGATGGGCCGCGAGGGCAATCGGCTGCAGATCCTGCCGCGCTGAACCGGAAAGCTCCTCAGTCGAAGAACAACAGGCTCACCACCTTGCCCATGTCCTCGGCGACCCGGCAGCTGGCCAGCAGGGTTTCGCTGTCGTGGAAGGCGTAGCAGATCAGCTGATCGCAGCGGGTGATGATGTCCTGGTTGCAGAGACTGCTCGCCATCGGCAGGGGCAGCTCATCGTGCTCGGGCTTCTCGATCAGGTGCAGCACCCGATCCAGTTGCTCGCGTGATTCGACGGGCTGGCGATCGAGACTCTGGGGCAGCAGCACCGTGAGGCGGGAAGCATCCACCTCCAGCACGCTACGGATCACGGCGGCGTTGACACCCTGGGCTCCAGAGGTGATGAGGTTGTGACCCTCCTGGGCCAGGGAGCGGGCTACCACCTCCACCAGGTGCACCGAGACCACAGGCACATGGCGGCTGCCGAGGATGGCGATACGCCGCTTGCTGCGGTCCTGGAGCATGGCCAGCTCCTGGGCCAGCGTGTCGATCCGGTCCATGGCCGGCAGATCAAGGGACCGGGTCACCAGGTGCTAATCGCCGCAGTGGTTGGGGTGAAACTAGCAGCGTTCCGGAGGGTTCCGGGATCCGGCTACAACGCCGCTGGCAATTGCAGTCGCTCGAACAGCTGGCTGAAATCGCAGTGCTCTTCCACGAGGCGCACGGCATAGGTGGCCTTGACGGACTCATGCAACCGCACATGTCCGAACGCCCGCTCGATCACTTCCACGGTGGTGAGGGTGTCATGCTCTACCTTGAGCAGAGGCACCTCCAGTTCCTCGGCACGGTTGATCAGCTGCGGCAGGGGATCTCCGGCCCCGGTCAAGATGAGGCACTGGGTGCTGGCCTCCAGCGCCGCCAGCTGGATGTCGGTGCGGTCTGCCCCTGTCACCACGGCCATATTGCGGCGACGCCGAAAGAATTCCATGGCGGAATTCACGTTCATCGCTCCGATCGAGAGTGTTTCCACCAGCAGGTCGAGGCGATCGCGGCAGCAGAGCACGTCGGCTTCCAGGCGCCGGCCCAGCTCCTCCACGGTGACGCTGCGCAGCAGCGGACTGCGCGGCATCACCCCGTAGACCGGCATGCCCAGACGCTCCAGGGCCGGTTGTACGTCTTCGCGGACCCGCGCCACCGCCTCCAGGGACACGGCGTTCAGCACAACGCCGGCCAAGCGCTCGCCGAGCAGCTCCCTGGCCTGCAGCAGCGGATCGACGCTGCTGCTGTCGGTCCAGAGATGCACAAGCACCACGGAAGCATCAAGCCCTTCCGCAAGCTGGGGCAGGCTCAGGCCGTACAGCATCCCTTCGCTCAGGCTGCCGGCGGCCTCCAGAAGGGCCAGGCCGTCTCCGAATCCGATCAGGGTCTGGTGCAGCTGCTCCAGGGCCGGATCACTGGAGAGATCGCCGCGCATCAGCCGGTCGCGGGCATTGTCCGGATCGAGTACAGCCAGCGATGGCAGCAGATGGTCGTCGTCGAGGTGCAGGGTTTGGGCAATGAAGCGGACGTCGGCATCGATCCCCGTGGCTCCCGGTTCGGGGGTGGTGGCCAGGGGCTTGCCGAAGCGGATGACCGCCCCCAGGTGCAGCAGCTGCCTGGCCAGCCCCAGAACCACGGCCGATTTGCCGCTGAAGGGTTCACAGGAGCCGATCAGCAGGGGGGTGGGCATGAAATGGCCTCGCTGACCAGAGGATTGGTGGTCAATTTAGTCATCGTGCTTCAGGCGGTTCCTGACGGAGTGCCCTGCCCGATCAGCAGCCAGCGCCAGAAATTGGCCGGCAGCACTTCACCCTCCCGTTCCATCAGCAACGACAGCAGCTGATGGGTGGGGATGTTGAAGGAGTAGGTGATCGGCTGCCCATCGGGACTGAATTGCTCAGTGAATGTGAGTGTGCAGCGGGCCAGTTCCAGAGGGGCAGGCTCCGCCTGCCAGCGGAGCACGAAGGGATGGGTGCCGCCGCCGCGCAGAGGCCGCTTGCCTTGAAATTGCCCCAGTGCCAGCTGTCGCAGTGCCTCCTCGATCAGTGACTGACGCCCGAGTCCGCCGCAGTAGGGGGCGAACAACGGCAGAAGTGCTGCGTCCAGCAGGGGGGTGGGCATCAGCCTTGAAGGGATCCGATCGTGCTGCGATCCATGCTGGCGCGAAATCCCTGCCCCGCGCCAGACCATGAGTGGCCCGTCTGCCGACCTTCCGCTCCGCAGCCGCCCCACGGTGGCCATCACCGGCGCCAGCGGCGCCCTCGGGAAGGCCCTGCTGAAGGCCTGGCACTGCCGCGGCGCCGAACTGGTGGCCCTGACCCACGGCACCACGATGCTGAAGCTCCAGGACGAGGCCGGCGAGGCGATTCCCTTACGTCAGGTCACCTGGCAGGTGGGGCAGGAGGAGGAACTGAGTCCAGTGCTGGAGAGCGTGGATGTGCTCGTGCTCAATCATGGTGTGAATCTCTACGGTGCCCGTGACAGTGCCGCAGTCGCCACCTCTCTGGAGGTCAATGCCCTGAGCAGCTGGCGTCTGCTGGAGCTGTTTGCCCAGGTTGCCGAGCGGCGCAGCGCGGTGGAACGGCAGGGGCGACACCGCCCCGAGGTGTGGCTCAACACCTCGGAAGCGGAGATCCAGCCGGCCCTCAGCCCTCTCTACGAGATCAGCAAGCGCCTTCTCGGGCAGGTGCTCAGCCTGCGGGCCCTGGATCTGGCCGGCAAGCCAGGCTCAGGTCTGCGGCTGCGCCGCCTGGTTCTCGGGCCGTTCCGCTCGGCCCTCAATCCGATCGGGCTGATGAGCAGCGACTTTGTCGCCCGGGAGATCCTGCGCCAGGCGGACTGGGATCTGGGGCTAATCATTGTGACGCCCAATCCTCTGACCTATGTCCAGATGCCGTTGACGACCTTGAGCCGCTGGCTGTACTTCAGGTTGTTCAGTGGTCGCTCAGGGGCCCGAGCGCAGCCCTGAACGACCTGCTTCAGAAGTCGCGGTCGGTGAGAATCTCACAGCCGTCGCTGGTCACCACGATGGTGTGCTCCCACTGGGCTGAGAGGCTCCCGTCCACGGTCACCACCGTCCAGCGGTCGCGCAGGGTGCGGCAATCCTTGCTGCCGGCATTGAGGATCGGCTCCACCGCCAGGGTCATGCCCGCCCGCAGCTTCATGTTGGGCAGATCGCGGGTGCGGTAGTTGAACACCGAGGGCTCCTCGTGCAGGTTGCGCCCGACGCCATGGCCGGTGTAGTCCTCCACCACCGCATAGCCATGCGCTTCGACGTGATCCTGCACGGCACCGGCGATGTCCAGCAGGGTGTTGCCGGCCTTGATGCGCGCCAGCCCCTGCATCAACGATTCCTGCGCAACGCGGGACAGGCGCTCGGCTGCTTCGCTGACTCCCTCACCGACGCAGATGGTGACGCAGCTGTCGCCGTGGTAGCCGTCGAAGTAGGCACCGGTGTCCACCTTGACCAGGTCGCCGGGCTTGATCACCCGCTTGGGGCTGGGGATGCCATGCACCACCTCGTTGTTGATGCTGGCGCAGATGCTGGCTGGAAAGCCGTGGTAGCCCTTGAAGCTGGGCACCGCCCCCATGGCACGGATGCGGGTCTCGGCATGGCGGTCGAGATCGGTGGTGGTCATACCCGGCTCCACCAGCTCGATGATCTCGCGCAGCACCGTGGCCACGATGCGGCTGGCCTTGCGCATGGTCTCCACCTCGCGCGCCGATTTGATCTCAACCCCGCGGCGACTCTTCTGAATCCGAGGCCCGGTCTGGGTGACCCCATTGGTGGTGGCGGCCGTGGTGCTGGCCAGCAGATCGGCGAACAGATTCATCGGGCCATGCACGAGGCGTGGTTGCAAGTTATCAATGGCGGGGATGTCACTGCCGTGGAGTAACGATGGCGGGAAGGAACCCGGCGGCCCCACGCCCCTCCCTGGTGGTGCGTCTGCGCCAGTGGCACGGCAGCCTGGCCCCGGTCGTGCTGGCGCCACTGCTGCTCACGGTGGCCAGTGGGGTGGCCTACCGCGTCCTGCGCGACTGGGCCGGCTGGGATCGGGATCGGGCTCACCTGCTGATGGTGCTGCACGAGGGCGAATGGCTGCGCCAGTGGTTCGGTCCCCATGGTGAAACCGTTTACGTGGTGCTGAATGGCCTGGGGCTGGTCTCGATGCTGCTCAGTGGTTCGGCCATGGCCTTCCAGCGCCTGCGGCGCCAATGGCAGAAGCTGCGTCAGGGCGTTGCTCAGGGCTGATGCCAGGGGGGGAGGCCCGAGGCCGACACGTGAGAAGGTAATCTCCTTGTTTGGCCAGGTGTCGCGGAGCTGGATGGCTCCCGCTACGGCACCCTTTGAATCGCAGGCTCCGGACTGCCATTCAGAGGACTCGCGGTTTCAGGCTGCGAGAGTGCCCCACGGACCTTCCGCCATCCCCCAACCTCCGGACCACCCCCGAACACCGACCAGCCCGTGACTGAGACCGCAGTGACAGAGACCGCAGAGAACCAGGCTGAAGCGACAGCCGACGTGGCGGAAACCAGCGCCGTGGCCACCCCCGCTGCCGCGGCTGGCGCCTCCACCGGCCGGCTCAGCCCCCAGGATCTGATCCGCGCCTTTGAGGCTGAGCAGCTCAAGAGCGATCTCCCCGACATCTATGTGGGCGACACTGTCAAGGTGGGCGTCCGCATCCGCGAGGGCAACAAGGAGCGTGTCCAGCCCTACGAGGGGGTTGTGATCGCGAAGCGCCACGGTGGCCTCAACTCCACGATCACCGTGCGCCGGATCTTCCAGGGCGTCGGTGTGGAGCGGGTCTTTATGCTCCACAGCCCCCAGGTCGCCTCCATCAAGGTGGAGCGCCGCGGTAAGGTTCGTCGTGCGAAGCTGTTCTATCTGCGAGACCGGGTGGGCAAGGCCACCCGTGTGAAGCAGCGCTTCGATCGCTGAGGTTCAGCCCTCGTTTCAACGGGGACATCGCCTTGCGCCGTTAGTTCAGTTGGTAGAACGCAGGTCTCCAAAACCTGATGTCGGGGGTTCAAGTCCTCCACGGCGCGTTCGATGTCCCCCCCCATGCCGTTTCGTCATCCAGAACATGGAGTTGGATCTACAGCCCGGCGATGTGGTGAAGGTGCTTGAGTCAGCTGCCCTCGGCTGGGTTCGTGCTCGTGTGATCCGTGTCAAGTCGGGTGGCCGTGTGGTTGTCCAGAGTGATCAAGGTCGTGAATTCACAGCCCGTGGTAATCAGGTGCGCCTGATTGAGCCGGCCGGTTTCAGGCCCTGACCGAGCCAAGCCTTGATGGTGGTGTAGAGATGTAGCTTGGTTGAAAGTTGTGAGTCTTCACGGCATTCGCCTTGATTCTTTCTGATCATCACTTTCAAACTTCATCTTCTTCTCGCCTTCAGGATTTCTGCTGCTGAGGTTGTCATCCTTCCTCAGCCATGCCGCCATGGCCGATTCCTCACGGACTCGGTCTTTTGGCGGTTTTGTTGTGCTGGTTGGATGGCCGTGGACCACGCCCGATCTTTCCCTTTCCAGGTCTCCGCACGGGTGCCGCCAGGCCTGATCCGCGGCCGGTTTGGCTGCCGGCCTGCGGCGCTGCAATCGGTTGACGAATGGACGGGTGAACGCCGATACTCATTGGGTCGGAGGGCGGTAACGTCCTCCGCCACGGCCACCGCGTTCAGGTTTGATCTTCGGGTTTCAATCCAAAGGACTTTGATCCAGCGGATCTCTTCGAAGATTGTTGCTGTTGTAGGTTGCCACTGGTCGTGCTTCTGGCCCGGCTGGGACTGTAGTTCAATCGGTTAGAGCACCGCCCTGTCACGGCGGAAGTTGCGGGTTCGAGCCCCGTCAGTCCCGTTTTTGATTCATCCGGAGATCGCCGAAGGTGACGGTACGGGTTCGTCTGGCTCCCAGTCCTACCGGCACGCTGCACATCGGCACTGCGCGGACAGCCGTGTTCAACTGGCTCTTCGCCCGGCGCCAAGGTGGCCAGTTTCTGCTGCGCATCGAGGACACTGACAAGGAGCGCAGCCGGCAGGAGTACACCGACAACATCCTGGAGGGCCTGGCCTGGCTGGGTCTGGACTGGGACGGGGAGCCGGTGATTCAGAGCACCCGTCTGGCGGAGCATCGGATGGCGATCGAGCAGTTGCTGGCCAGCGGCCATGCCTATCGCTGCTACGCCACCGAGGCCGAGCTGACGGCGATGCGGGAGCAGCAGGCGGCGGCCAGCAAGGCCCCCCGCTACGACAATCGCCACCGCGATCTCAGCCCCGAACAGGAGGCGGCCTTCATTGCCGAAGGCCGGGAGGCGGTGATCCGCTTCCGCATCGATGACGATGCCACGATCAGCTGGACGGATCTGGTGCGCGGTCCGATGCGCTGGGCCGGCAGTGACCTCGGCGGAGACATGGTGGTCGCCCGCAGGGCCCCGTCCGATCGGATCGGGGACCCGCTCTACAACCTGGTGGTGGTGGTAGACGATGCCGCCATGGCGATCACCCACGTGATCCGCGGCGAAGACCACATCGCCAACACGGCCAAGCAGCTGCTGCTTTACGACGCCCTGGGGTTGCCCCAGCCGGTCTTCGCCCACACGCCGCTGATCCTCAACAAGGAGGGCCGCAAGCTCTCCAAGCGCGATGGTGTCACCTCGATCAGCGACTTCCGCGGCATGGGGTATGACGCTGTCGCCCTCGCCAATTACATGACCCTGCTGGGCTGGTCGCCGCCGGAAGGCATGGGGGAACGGTTCACCCTCAGCGAAGCTGCCGCCGTGTTCGATTTCGAGCGCGTCAACAAAGCTGGCGCCCGCTTTGACTGGGACAAGCTGAACTGGCTGAACGGCCAGATCCTGCATGCCCTGCCTCCCAGCGAACTGAGAGAGCAGCTCCTGCCGCTCTGGGCCGAGCAAGGCTGGATTCCATCTGCCCAGATCAAGGCTGATCCGATCCAGTCGTCAGACCCGATCGAGTCAGATCCAATCAAGCCAGCACAGATTGCAGCGTCACAGAGTCAATCCTGGCAACAGGCGCTTTGCGAGTTGATCGGCCCCTCCCTCACCTTGCTCGCCGATGGTGTGGACCAAGCCAAACCCTTCTTCGAGCGGCCGGAGCTGGATCCAGCTGCGCGCGACCAGATCGGCTCCGCCCCAGCCCAGGCAGCCTTGGCTGCCCTGCTGGAGTCGCTGCGCGGCCATGGTGTCGAGGCCCCGCTGGAGGCGGAGCAGGCCCAGCAGCTGCTGGGCGCTGCCTGCAAGGCGGCCGATGTCAAGAAGGGAGTCCTGATGAAAAGTCTGCGGGCTGCCCTCTTGGGCAGCCTCCAGGGCCCAGACCTGCTCAGCACCTGGTTGCTGCTGCACCATGACGGCGAGGTTCTTCAGCGCATCGAGCGCTGCCTGTGAGGCCCACGGCCATCCGCTGAGCCCCGATCAGCTAGCTGGCCACCTGATGGAACCTTCTTCACCCCCTGAGCAGGGGTTGCATCGCCTGGCCTCAGGGCAGTCGGCCTCGGGATCGACGGGACTGATCAGCTGCAGCCGTTGGGCCAGCAGCCGGGCACTGAGTCCCTGCAGCCCGACGGTCATCAGGATCGTGAGGAAGACCAACCCCTGCAGCCGGCCTGCCCCAACCACACCCGCCTCCTCGAGACGAATGGCGAACAGGCTGGCCACGGCTGCGGTGACGATCCCTCGTGGTGCCAGCCAGCTGAGCAGGGTGCGCTGGGGCAGGGTGTACCCCATGCCCCAGGTGGCCAGGCCAATCGCCACCGGACGCACCACCACCATCAGGGCCAGCACGCAGGCCACCCCGCCCCAGCCGAGCGGGCTCAGCTCCGCCCAGCTGACATCGGCCGCCAGCAGCGGAAACAGCATCGTGATCGCCAACTGGGCCAGCTGACGAATCAGCCCGTCGAGTTCCTCCGCATTGGTATCGGGGCGGCGCCCCACCACCACTCCAGCCGCTACAGCAGCCGGCAGGCCCGATTCAGGCAACCAGTGTTCACAGGAGGAATACATCAGGAACAGCACCCCCAGGGTGAGCTGCAGCCGCAGGCCGGCCCGGGAGCTGGAGGGCAGGCGCCTCAGGGCTTCAGCCAGCAGGGCTCCACACACCAGGCCCACCACCAGCCCCACCCCGAGGCGCAGCAGCAGACCGGTGGCCACGGATCGCCAGCCCTGCAGATCGCCCAGCACCAGCTCGAGCAGGAGCAGCGCCAGCACCGCACCGATCGGTTCGAGCACCAGCCCCTCACCCTCCAGCACCTCCCCCAGGGGGGGCATCAGGCCGATCTGCCGCACCAGCGGGGTGACCACCGTGGGCCCGGTGGCCAAAACGATGGCGCTGAAGACACTGGCCAGTTGCCAGCTCAGGCCAGCCAGCCAATGGGCCGCCAGCAGGCCTCCCACCAGGGCCAGCACCAGACGCACCAGCACGATGCGCACCACGAGCCACTTGAGGGCATCGCCGGGCAGACGCAGGTTGATGCCGCCGTCGAAGAGCACCAGGCTCACCAGCAGGCCCACCACGGTCTCGAGGCCGATTCCCAGATCGAGCGGTTCGACCAATCCCAGCCCCGAGCGGCCGATCAGCAGGCCTGCAGAGAGCAGCAATACAACCCCCGGCAGACCGGTGAGCAGGGCGAGGGTCTGGGCCACGGCTCCGGAGAACACCGTGATGCCCCACAGCAAAGTCAGCTTCTCCGGAGTCATGCGGGAAGCCTCCGGTGGAGCTCAGTCATCCACCGATCCGAACTGGGGCTCGATCCGGATGCCGATCACAGCACTGGGGCGCACCACCAGGTATTCACCCTCCAGATCCCTGATCGGCACATTCACAAAGGCTTCCGGTGCGGATGCGGTGAGAACTTCGCCGTACCATTGCTGAAAGGCCTCCAGCGTGGCGAAGTGGATGACTTCGCGTTGGCCGCCGATAAGTAACAGATGAATGTCATAGCGGCGGGCGGTGCGGGCCATGGCGGCAAGTCGCAGCTGCGGTTCGGACCCAGGATGCCGCAAAGGACCGGGAAGGGCTTGCCCTCCTCTGGCAGGCTGGAGTGATCTGCAGGGTCCGACCGGCATGGCGGCATGGCATCGTTGATCGAGAAGGGCCATCCCGCTGCATCGCAGCCGTGCGCGACCGACGAGGTTGTCTCCCCTCCCGGTAGCAAGAGGCCACTTCTGCTGTTGGTGGATGGCCATTCCCTCGCTTTCCGCAGTTTCTATGCCTTCGCCAAGGGAGGTGACGGCGGCTTGGCGACCAAGGCCGGCGTGCCCACCAGCGTGACCTACGGCTTTCTCAAGGCTCTTCTTGACAACGCCCGTGGTCTGTCGCCCCAAGGGGTGGTGATTGCCTTTGACACGGCCGGCCCCACCTTTCGTCATGAGGCGGATGAGGCCTACAAGGCCCACCGGGATGAAGCCCCGGAGCACTTTTTCGAAGACCTGGCCAACCTGCAGGACATCCTCGCGGGCCCGCTCGACCTCCCCATCTGCATGGCCCCGGGGTTCGAGGCCGATGACGTGCTCGGCACCCTGGCCAATCGCGGGGCGGATGCTGGCTGGCGTGTGCGCATCCTTTCGGGCGATCGCGATCTGTTCCAACTGGTGGATGACCAGCGGGATATCGCCGTGCTGTACATGGGCGGCGGTCCTTACGTGAAGAATTCGGGTCCTGTGGAGATCCGCCGCGAGGGTGTGATCGCCAAGCTCGGTGTGCCGCCGGAGGAGGTAGTGGATCTCAAGGCTCTCACCGGCGACAGCTCCGACAACATTCCCGGCGTGAAGGGCGTGGGTCCCAAGACGGCGATCACCCTGCTCCGCGAGAACGGTGATCTCGATGGCGTCTATGCAGCCCTTGAAGCGCTTGAGGGCGCCAAAGCCAGCAAGGGCGCGATCAAGGGGGCTTTGAAGGGCAAGCTCAGCGCCGACAAGGAGAACGCCTATCGCTCCCGCATGTTGGCGGAGATCCTTGTGGACATTCCCTTGCCCAGGGAGCCGCGCCTGCGGCTGGGTCAGGTGAATGGGGAGGATTTGGCCGGTGCCCTTGAGGAGTTGGAGCTGTTCAGCCTGATGCGCCAGGCCCCCAGTTTCAGCCTCGTTTTCTCGGCCGATGCACCGAACCCTGCTTCGGTGGCGGAGGAAGCCACGGCCGCGACAACGGCCTCCGGGGCAATGGCTGCCGTTGCAGCGGTCACCCCCGCGGCCGAGGTCAGTTCATCCCCGGCCGCGACCACTGGGGCTGGGGTGACTTCGGGTGCTGGGGAGGAAACAACCGCCCCGCCAGCTCTCAAGCCCGAGCTGATTCACAGCAACGAGCAGCTGGAGAGGCTGATCGTCCGGCTGATGGCTGCCACGGATTCTTCGGCCCCCATCGCCCTTGATACCGAAACCACCAGCCTCAATCCCTTCCAGGCTGAACTGGTGGGGATCGGGTTCTGCTGGGGGAATGGCCTGGAGGATGTCGCTTACATCCCGATCGGCCACGAGCCTCCGGATCCTGCGGCGCTGCAGGAGGCTTCACCGCTCCCCATGACCCAGCTGCCACTGGATCAGGTGCTCAGGGCTCTGGCTCCCTGGCTTGCCAGTGCCCAGCATCCCAAGACCCTGCAGAACGCCAAATACGACCGGCTGGTGTTGCTGCGGCACGGCCTGCCTCTGGCCGGGGTGGTGATGGACACGCTCTTGGCGGATTACCTCCGCGATGCCAATGCCAAACACGGTCTCGAGGCCCTGGCCCAGCGCAACTTCGGCTTCAACCCAATCGGATTTTCGGCGCTGGTGCCGAAAGGTGCCACTTTCGCCGCGGTGCCGATCGAGGCAGCTGCCTCCTACTGCGGCATGGATGTGCACCTGACCTGGAGGCTCACCGGGCTGCTGAAGCAGCAGCTGAGCGAGCTCGGGGAGGCTCTGCCCACGCTGTTGGAACAGGTGGAGCTCCCGCTGGAACCTGTGCTGGCGCTGATGGAAGCCACAGGCATCCGCATTGACAGCACCTATCTGAGCAGCCTGAGTCAGGAGCTCGCCGACGCTCTGGCCAGCCTGGAGCAGCGAGCGAAGCAAGCCGCAGGCGTTGAGTTCAACCTCGCGTCACCCAAA
Source organism: Synechococcus sp. CCY9202 (assembly GCF_034931685.1). NCBI lineage: Bacteria > Bacillati > Cyanobacteriota > Cyanophyceae > Synechococcales > Synechococcaceae > Synechococcus > Synechococcus sp. CCY9202. The sequence goes on along the minus strand of NZ_JAYGID010000039.1, from coordinate 66,958 downwards.
CAGCTGGGTGAGCTGCTGTTCGACACCCTGGGTCTTGACCGCAAGAAATCCCGGAGGACCAAAACCGGCTGGAGCACCGACGCAGCCGTTCTGGAAAAGCTGGAAGATGCCCATCCGGTCGTACCGCTTGTGCTGGAGCACCGCACCCTCAGCAAGCTCAAGAGCACCTACGTGGATGCTCTCCCGGCCCTGGTTGAGCCTGAAACCGGTCGGGTACATACGGATTTCAACCAGGCCGTGACCGCCACCGGGCGGCTCTCGAGCAGCAATCCCAACCTGCAGAACATCCCGATCCGCACCGAGTTCAGTCGCCGGATTCGCAAGGCGTTTCTGCCCCAGGAGGGCTGGCAGCTGATCAGCGCCGATTACTCCCAGATCGAGCTGCGCATCCTCACCCACCTCTCGGGCGAGGAGGTGCTGCTGCAGGCCTACCGCAGTGGCGACGATGTGCATGCCCTCACCGCCAGGTTGCTGCTCGAGAAGGAGGAGGTCACTCCTGAAGAGCGCCGCCTCGGCAAGACGATCAACTTCGGGGTGATCTACGGCATGGGTGCCCAGCGCTTCGCGCGCGAGACCGGCGTCAGCCAGGCCGTCGCCAAGGAGTTCCTGAGCAAGTACAAGCAGCGCTACCCGAAGGTGTTCGCCTTCCTGGAGTTGCAGGAACGGCTGGCTCTCTCCCGTGGCTATGTGGAAACGATCCTGGGCCGCCGACGGCCCTTCGCCTTTGATCCCCATGGGCTGGGGCGCTTGCTCGGCAAGGATCCGCTTTCGATCGACCTCGCGGTGGCCCATCGTGGCGGTCTGGAAGCCCAGCAGTTGCGGGCGGCTGCCAACGCACCGATTCAGGGCTCTTCGGCAGACATCATCAAGCTGGCGATGATTCAGTTGCAGAGAGAGCTGCAGAGCCGCTCCCTGGCGGCTCGGCTTCTGCTGCAGGTTCACGATGAACTGGTGCTCGAAAGTGCCCCGGAGGCGGTGGAGGAGGTGCTGGCACTGACCCGTCGCACAATGGAAGGGGCCGTGAGGCTCTCGGTTCCGCTGAGGGTGGAGACCGGTGTGGGACCCAACTGGATGGAGGCGAAGTAGGGCCAATGCCCGTGCTTCGCTCGCATGTCTGGGTTGACGTGAGCGTTGCTCAGGGTGCCGCTGGTTTTGGTGCTGAGGTTTTGGGGGGCGCCGCTTTCGGTGCTGCCGGCTGCGGTGTGGAGGTTTTCGGGGCAGCAGTCTTCGGCACCGCAGGCTTCGGGGTCGTCGTCTGCGGTGCTGCTGACCTGGGGGCCGCATTGTCCGTCCCGGCTGACTGGCCAGCCGGGGGCGGGGTGGCTGGGGTTGAGGCCGGGGTGACGTTGGCGCAGAGGTTGGCCATCATTTCGTCCTCACCGCCCAGGGTGGTGGATTCGCCGCGGGAGAAGGGCAGCCGCCAGGTCTCCCAGGGGCTCTCACCCACCCGGCGGGTAAGTTTGAGGGTGTCACAATGAACGGCCACGCTGCCGGTCACAGGCGGGTCGCCGCACGAAACGCCCGTAGTGCGCACATTGCCCTCGGCCAGCCGCCAGCCGGCCCAGTCGTAGCGGCAGGCGCCAAAGACACGCCAGCGGGGTGCCTTGAGACTGCGGATTTTCTCCAGCAGTGCCTTTTCGCGGGCTCCAGGTGCCTCGCCGTTGTCTGAGGCGGGGGCTGGTTCAGTGGCGGCGGGAGCCGGCGCAGCGGCACCACCACCCGGTTGGGCCTCCACCGCTGCAACGCCTCCCGGCTGCAGAGCCAGTTCCAGGGGCAGCAGCAGCGCCAGCAGCGGAACAGCCCCCAGACGCCAGGTCTGAAGGCGGGGTGGTGCGGGATCAGCTCCGGAGGGAGTGGCTGTGTGTGGGGTCGTCGTCGCCATGGGCCTCAGGCCTGCATTGCCTTGGTCTCAAGCCTGAAGCATGGCGGCCCTGCTTGCCAACCGGAACGGATCAGGCCGGTTGCAGGGCCTCGTACGCCGTGCAGAACGCTTCACCGAGCGCCTCACGCAGGATCCTGTCCTGCCGGAAGGCATCACGGGCTTCGGCCAGGCTGGATGGCAGGCGTGCCGCCTGATCGGCGGACGGTGGGGTGGCATCGGTGTCGGCATCGCTGCGCGGGCCGGGATCGAGCTGGCGCGCGATGCCATCCAGGCCGGCGGCCAGCGCCCCGGCCTGCAGCAGATATGGATTGGCGGCACCATCGGGCAGGCGCAGCTCCAGCCGTTGATCGTCTGGAATCCGCACCATGTGGGTGCGGTTGTTGCCGCCGTAGCTGATCCAGCCCGGCGACCAGTTGGAGCCGGAGGCGGTGTTGGTGCGGGCCAGCCGCCGATAGCTGGCAGAGATGGGATTGGTGAGGGCGCAGAGGGCGGGCGCATGGGCCAGCAACCCGCCCAGAAAGTGATACGCCAGCTTCGACAGGCCCAGGGGCCCCGCACCATCGTGGAACAGGTTGCGACCCTGATCGTCCCAGAGGGAGCAATGGAGATGGGCACCGTTGCCGGTGAGCTCGGCGACCGGCTTGGGGGCGAAGCTCACCCAGCGGCCGTAGCGCTCCGCCACCGCCTGGGCCATCACTCGGAAGAAGGCGTGGCGGTCCGCCGTGATCAGGGCATCGGCGAAGGTCCAGTTGATCTCGAACTGACCGTTGGCATCTTCGTGGTCGGCCTGGTACGGGCCCCAGCCCAGGGTTTCCATGCCATCGAGCAGTTCACTGATCAGCGGATAGTTGCGCATCAGGGCAAGTTGGTCGTAGCAGGGTTTGCTCTGCTGATCGTGGCGATCGGCGATCACTCCCCGTTCCGGGTCGAGCAGGAAGAACTCAGGTTCCACGCCGGTGCGGAAATGCAGACCCTGGGCCGCCGCCCGTTCCAGCTGGCGCTGCAGCACCCGCCGTGGCGATTGCTCCAGCGGGATTCCCTCCACCACCAGATCGGTGGCGACCCAGGCCACAGTCGGCTGCCAGGGCAGCACCATCAAGCTGGCCGGATCCGGGATGGCCAGCACATCCGGATCGGCCGGGCTCATGTGCAGCCAGGCGGCAAAGCCCGCGAAGCCGGCACCGCTGTCGGCCATCGCCGCCGCCGCCGTGGCCGGCACCAGCTTGGCCCGTTGCACCCCGAACAGATCGCAGAAGGAGAACAGGACATGACGCAGGTTGTGGTCGGCGGCGTAGCGAGCCAGGTCGGTCATGCGGGGGCTCAACGGTGAAGGGGTGGGTCGAAGTCGGGGTGAGTGGAGAAAGGCGAACGGGGATCAGTCGTTCGTCAGCGCGTCGGCGAGCAGCGTGTCCAGTGCCGCTCGGATCACGGCCTGCACCTCCGGAGCATCGCGCGGGTTTCCGGCCCGGTGGCCCAGCACCGACTCGATCCGGCGGAACTGCGCCCCGGGGATCAGGCGGGCCTCGGCGGCACAGTCGTCCGGCGTGAAATAGAGGTCGTGACTGCCGGCCATCACCAGGGTGTCGGCCGTGATCCGGCCCAGGGCTGCCGCGAGATCATCGCCGCAACCTGCCGCGGCGGCCACGTCGTTGGCCAGCCACACATCCAGCATGGTGAGCAGGTCGTGGGGATCGTGGCGCCGGTAGGCCGGCAACCAGGCCTGCTCCACGTACTCCTCCACGCTGGCGTAGCCCTGCCGCCGGTAGGGCTCCGACCGGTAGAAGGGTTGGCTGGCGGCCCAGCTGGCGTAGATCAGCGCAAAGGTGCGGAGCCCAGCCTCTGGAGCCCCCTCAAAGCCCGTGCCGTTCCAGCAGGGATCAGCGGTGAGAGCCTGGCGCAGGCTGAGCAGGAAGAGACGATTGTGGGGGGTGGTGCGGGCTGTGCCACAGAGACAGCAGAGGCGCTGAGCCCGCTGCGGTTCGAGCACTCCCCAGTGATAGGCCTGCTGGGCCCCCATCGACCAGCCGTAGACCAGGGCCGGTCGCTCCACCTTGAACACCTCTTCCAGCAACCGCACCTGGGCCCGCAGGTTGTCGCGGTGATCCAGCAACCAGCCGTTCTCCGGCAAGCCGAGGTCGCTGTTGCTGGGACTGCTCGACACGCCGTTGCCGAACTGGTTCACCAGCACGATGCACCAGTGCTCGGGGTCAAGGATCGGTCCCACCACCCAGTCGATGTCGTCTGGCCGGGCTCCGTAGGAACTGGGATAGAGCACCAGATTGGAGCGATCAGCGGCCAGGGTTCCGTAGACCCGGTAGCGCAGCTGGGCCTGGGGAAGGATGCGGCCGCAGGCCAGCGAAACATCACCGAGCTTGAAGGTTTGATCGAGGTTGCTGCCCGGGTCGCCGCTGCTCACAGGGCCAGAGCCGCCAGGTTGCCCAGGAAGCCGCGATGCACCGCCAGATAACCCGGGGAGCAATGGACCAGTTGGGGGGCCAGCTGGTCGTGGGCCTGGGGCAGGGCGTGGAAAGGAAGGGAAGGGTAGAGATGGTGTTCCGTATGGAACGGCATGTTCCACATCAGCCAGCGCAGCGGCGCCAGGGTGAGGGTGGTGCGGGTATTGCGCAACCCATCACCGCTGGTGCTGCAGCCCCCGTGTTCGGCGAGGAGCACAAACCGCAGCAGCGGCTGGCCCACAGCCAGGGGCAGGAGCCAGTCGAACAGCAGCAGCGGCCTACCCAGCGGAATCGAGACCAACAGAACAGCGGCGTAGACCGCAAATTGGAGGCGCACCGAACGGGCGACCGCGGCGGTGGCCTCCGGGGGGATGTAGGGGGCGCCTGCGAAGTCGCCCCGGAGCGCGCGCCAATGGCCCTGAATCTTGCCGAGCCACCAGGGCAGTCCGCTCAGCTCCAGCAGGTAGGCCGGCAGGGTGCTCGGTGGTGCGTCCTCCAGCTCCGGATCCAGCCCGATCTGGTGGGTGAAGCGGTGGTGCCACTGGTGATAGCGGCGGTAGAAATCAGCGTTGTAGAAGCTCAGAACGCCCATCCACCAGGCCACCGTATCGTTGATCGAACGGCTGGCGAAGGCGGTGCGATGGCCGCATTCATGCATGGCGCAGAAGCCGAAGGCCAGGGCCCAGCCCAGCAGCAGCACCCCTACCAGCTTCACCACCAGAAGCAGCGGTGGCGAAGCAGCGGGGATCAGGGCGGTTGGTGTGATCCACAGCGCCGCGCCCAGCCCCAGCAGGGTGAGATGGCCGATCAGCTGAGCCCAGCCCTCGTCATCGCGGCGGCGATTGAAGACGGCGAGCTGCTCACTGCTCAGCAGCAACGGCTGATCGCCAGGCTCGGCGGCCATCTCACCAGCGGGGGGGTCGGGGGGCAGGGCCGATGGAGCCATCCCCGGCGTGCTGCCAAGGGTCGGAGATTCGCTCGGGAACGGTTGGCCGGCGCGGGTGGGCACGCTCGAACAGGCAGGCTGAGCCCATCATCGTGTCGACAGGAGAACGGCTGGCGGGTTCAGACTGAACCTCCCATCCTTCTGTGCATGGCCGATAGCCTCTCTCAACGCCTGGATCGGGCCTTGGCCCGGGCTGGAACGACGGCAGTGCTGCCCCTGTTGATTCTGGCGATTCCCTGGACCCAGGAACTGATCGATCAGATCTTCTTCGGCGGAACCTGGAATCTGCCGATGGTGCGCGGTGGATCATTTCTCGGGGTGCTCACCGCCCCCTTCAGCCACAGCGGTTTCGCTCACCTGATCAGCAACTCCGTCTGGTTCCTGCCGCTGTCCTGGCTGGTGCTGGCCAAAAGTCATCGTGATTATCTCGCGGTATGGATCGGCGTCTACCTCACCGCCATCCCGGTGTGGCTATTCTGGCCGATCGGCAGCCACGGATTGTCTGGAGTTGTGTATGGCTTGCTCGGTTATCTTCTCCTGATTGGTGTGCTGGAGCGGCGCCCGCTCTCGATCCTGATCACGTTGGTTGCCTTGGTGGGCTACGGGGGCCTGATCCCGACCCTCCTGCCCTTTCTGACCCCGCCTGGAGTCAGCTGGATCGGTCACGCCTCGGGATTTGCCGGAGGCGTGCTGGCTGCTCTGGCGGTGCACCGGGATTGAGGCGAGCGCCGGTCGTGCGGTGGCTCGTGCTGGGATCGCGATCCCGGATCCGGTGGCGATCTGCTGACAACGCGATCCGAAAACGGCGGGATTCCCCGACGATGGATGTCACAAATCTGAACGAAGCCGATGGAGTCCCTGGGTAAAGCCGTAGCCAATCTCTCCAACCTCACGATTCGACAGCTTCGTCAACTCGCCAGCAGCCTGGGGTTGCCTCGCTACAGCCTTGCCACCAAAGAGGGCTTGGTTCAGGCGATTGGTAAGCGAACCCAGATTCCCTACGGCGAAAGCAGTCCAGAGGCTGGGTCTGCCGCCCCGATGCCTGTCTCCATCTCTGAACCCACCGATGGCGTCAGTCCTGAACCGGTGGTTCCGGTGTCTGTGGAGGCGATGCAGACGCAGGTGGTGTTCTTGCCACGCGATCCCTCCTGGGCCTATTGCTTCTGGACCATCTCCCAGGAGGATCGCGAACGGATGGCCGCCTCAGGCGCCACCAGTCTCTGCCTGCGCGTGGCTGATGTGACAGGTCTCTCCGGCGGCACCGCCCATCCCCATGCCCTTCAGGAAGTGGTGGTCGAGTCCAGGAGCAGCGAGTGGTTCCTGCCGGTGCCGATGCCGGATCGTGATTACCGCGTCGAGCTTGGCGCCCGTCTCTCCGCTGGTGGCTGGCTCTCGTTGGCCTTCTCCTCAGTGGCACGGATGCCTGCCGCGGAACCCAGCATGGAGGTGGCCGATGCTTTTGTCCCCTTCGAGCTCGGGGTTCTGCCAATGGCCGATGCGAGTGTTGAGCCGACCATGCCGGCAGCACCAACGGGCCAGCATGAGCGGTTCTATCAGCAGTCCATGCGCCAGGTGCGTCGTGTGGGATCGGAAATCTTTCAGGACAGCACCGATGATCTCCATGGGGCTGGTCGCGCTGGCCTAACCGATTCCGGTGCCGGACCCTGGGCTAGCGGCCGGCAGGCCTCTGGCGTGGGTGGGGTGATGGCGCGTCAGCGCAGCTTCTGGCTGGTGGCTGACGCCGAACTGATCGTCTATGGCGCCACCGACCCGGCCGCGACGCTCAGCATTGGAGGCGAAACGGTGCCCCTCTCGGCAGATGGCACCTTCCGCCTCCAGGTTCCCTTCCGCGATGGCCAGCAGCTGTACGCGATCGAAGCCGTGGCAGCCGATGGCGAGCAGCGCCGCCACATCACCCTGCAGTTCGAGCGCAACACCCCCGAGGAGCACACCAATCCCAAGGACATGGCTGCTATGGAGTGGTTCTGATTCCGCAGCGTTGCCGCTGATGACAGGATGGATCCACCGCTTCAGCCGGTGACTCCGACCAACAACCCCAGGGCCCTCCATCCGGTCCTGGGGGTTTTTTGCATCCGTTGCACTCCGGTATGGAGAGGGACCTTCCGCCTGGCCCCTCACCGGTTGGCCAGACCTGCGAATGGGGAGCTCCGAGGGGCCAGCGGTCAAGGGGTGGGGCCTTTCCCCCAAGTCGCCTACGGATCGGCCATCAATGGCTGCGTCTCACGCGGAAACCTGTGGAAAAACCCCGGAAAATGGGGGAAAACTGCCCAGAACAGGGGAAAACCCCGATTTCACAGCCTTCGTGATCCTTGACGATCGACACCACTCGGTAGCGAAACGAACCTTGCCGGTCGACGACCTCGGTCACGATGAATCTGCGGAAGATGCCCCTAGGGTTCCGATCCCTTTTCAGGGATGACTGGTCCGAGAGGGGTTCACCGCTGGTGCTGTTGTCCCCTGGGAGAACGCCACCGGCGGCGGCACGGAGGGAGAAAAGCCCGGGAGACCGCAACGCCCAATCACTCCCGTGCCATGACTGATTCCAGTGGCGCCAGCGCTGCCTTTGACCGGAGCTCCGGCGGCAATCCATCTTTGGGCATGCAAGGGCGCCAGGCTCTAGAGAAGGAAGCGGCCCTGCCGCTGACGGGCTGGCAGATGGAAGTGGATCAGGCCCACGCCTGGGGTCTTGAGGCGGCCGAGAGCATCGTCGATCGGCGCATCTCCACCTTCTCGCGCGGTGAGCTGCCCCATTTTGCGGGCATCAATACCTTCATGAAGGCTCCTTACCTGGAGGACGTGCACCGGGTAGGTGAGTTCGATGTGGCGATCGTGGGAGTGCCGCACGACTCGGGCACCACCTACCGCCCCGGAACCCGCTTCGGTCCGCAGGGCATCCGCCGCATCTCGGCCCTCTACACCCCCTACAACTACGAAATGGGGGTGGATCTGCGCGAGTCGATCAAGCTCTGCGACGTGGGTGACATCTTCACCATTCCCGCCAACAACGAGAAAAGCTTCGATCAGATCTCCAAGGGCGTTGCCCACGTCTTTGCCAGTGGCGCCTTCCCGATCATCCTCGGTGGCGACCATTCAATCGGCTTCCCGACCGTGCGTGGTGTCTGCCGCCATCTGGGCGACAAGAAAGTGGGCATCATCCATTTCGATCGCCATGTCGATACGCAGGAGATCGATCTGGATGAGCGGATGCATACCTGCCCCTGGTTTCATGCCACCAACATGGCCAATGCCCCGGCCAAGAACCTGGTGCAGCTCGGTATCGGTGGCTGGCAGGTGCCTCGGGAAGGCGTGAAGGTCTGCCGTGAGCGCGGCACCAATGTGCTCACCGTCACCGACATCACCGAGATGGGGCTCGAGGCGGCGGCCAAGTTTGCGATCGAGCGGGCCACTGACGGCACGGACTGTGTCTACATCTCCTTCGACATTGATTGCATCGATGCCGGCTTCGTGCCCGGCACAGGCTGGCCGGAGCCCGGTGGCTTGCTGCCGCGCGAGGCCCTGAAACTGCTCGAACTGATCGTGCGCAATGTGCCGGTCTGCGGCCTTGAAATCGTTGAAGTCTCCCCTCCCTATGACATCAGCGACATGACCTCCCTGATGGCCACCCGGGTGATCTGCGACACCATGGCTCACCTGGTGGTGAGTGGTCAGTTGCCACGCCGCGAGAAGCCAACCTGGATCTCCCCGGACTGCAACATGCATGTGGATCAGGCCTGGAGGTGAGCCATGCATGAAGTCGATATGACCAAGTGCCTGTTGCTCTCGCTGCAGGAGTGGAAGCTTCAGCACGCTCCCCGCGTTCCTGTGGTGGAGGTGGTGCATCTTCAGGTGGGTGATTTCACCTGCGTCGAGCCGGATGCCCTGAGGTTCACCTATGCCGCGGCGGTTCAGACGACGTGGTTGGCGGGCTCAGAGTTACGGATCGAGCGCATTCCCCTGCAGGCACGCTGTGTGGTCTGCCAGGCCACCTACAGCCCGAATCCGCAGCAGGCCTACCAGTCCCCCTGCTGCAACCACCCGATGGAGGAGATCCTCAGTGGTCGGGAACTGAAGATCCGCTCCATCGATTACGGCTTCCCTGATGCGGCTCATCCAGCCCAATCAGCTCCTGACGGCACGGCCAGCCCAAGCCTGCTGTCAAGCCCTCGGCAACAGGCCGAAGCGATCGTGCCGGAGCCCTGCCCTGTGGCCTGAAGCCTCAGTCCGAGCCCGCCGTCTGCAGAAATCCTCCGCTCCAGCCTTTTGTCGCTCGGCTCGGAGCCCTCTCCCCGGTGAGCACTCCCCGGTGAACCTGAACTCCCGGTTTCCAGGGCGACCACTGATCGATCCCGTTCTTCATTCTTGCTGACCCCCATGCACATGCCCCTTGAGGACAGCCTTGGACTCAACCTGTTGGCTGCCAATCAGCAACAGGCGGAGCACAACCGCGCCCATTTTGACGCCTGGAATCTGCTGTGCCTCAACGTGATGAGCAGCCCCGGTGCCGGCAAGACCGCCTTGCTGGAGCGCAGCCTCGCCGATCTGGCCAGCCGCTGGCAGATGGCCGTGCTGGAGGGTGACATGACCACCCAGCTCGACGCTGAGCGACTGGAGGCGGTGGGTGTGCCTGTGGTGCCGATCACCACCGGCCGCGCCTGCCATCTGGATGCGGCGATGGTGAGTGGAGGTTTAACGCTGCTGCGTCAGCGCCTTGACCCGGCTGATCTGGATCTGCTCTGGGTGGAGAACGTGGGCAATCTGGTCTGCCCGGCTGAATTCGAGGTGGGCGAGCACCGCAAGGTGGCCCTGCTCAGTGTCACCGAAGGCGATGACAAACCGCTCAAGTATCCGGTGATGTTCCGCGAAGCGGATTGTGTGTTGATCACCAAGGTGGATCTGTTGCCCTATCTGCCTGTGGACGTGGAGCGGATCGAAGCCCATATCCATCAGGTCAATCCCCGCGCGGACGTCTTCCAGCTCTCGGCCATCAGTGGCATCGGCTTCGCTGCCTGGCACGACTGGCTGCAACGGCAACGCGATGCCACAACCTCATCCACAACCCTCTCTCCCAGGGTGCGGTCCGATCAGGCCAGTGCCGCCGCACTCGTGGGGGCTTGATGGTGTCGTCATTGACCCAGCCCCAGGTCACCCCTGGCTCGCTTCCCAGCGATCCTGCCGCCCTGCGGGACCACCTGCAGCGGCGTGGGGTTCGCTACGCCCTGGCGAGCTTCGTGGATCTGCACGGGATCGGCAAGGCCAAGGCGGTGCCGATCGACCATCTCCCCGACATGCTGGCGGGATCGGAGCTGTTCACCGGAGCCGCCCTGGATGGTGTGCCTCAGGACGTCACCGACGATGAAGTGGCTGCCATTCCTGATCCTGCCAGCACCACGGTGTTGCCCTGGCGGCCTGATGTGGCCTGGCTGGCCAGTGATCTGCATCTGCATGGTCAGCCCTTCGAGGCCTGCAGCCGTTCGATCCTGGGCCGCGTGCGTCAGCAGGCTGCGGCGATGGGGTTTCGCTTTCAGCTGGGCATTGAAACGGAGTTCTTTGTGCTGCGCCGCAGTGCGGACGGCACCCTGGAACCTGCCAGCCACCGAGACACCCTCGATAAACCCTGCTACGACCTGATCGGCCTGCTCGACAACCTCGACTGGCTCGATGAGCTGGTGCAGGCCATGAACAGCCTCGGCTGGAGCGTGTACTCCTTCGATCACGAAGATGGCAATGGCCAGTTCGAGGTGGATTTCGCCTATGCCGATGTGCTCACCATGGCGGATCGGCTGATCTTCTTTCGCCTGATGGCCAAGGAGATCGCCCAGCGCCATGGCCTGATCGCCAGCTTCATGCCGAAGCCGTTCGCGAACCGAACCGGTAGCGGCGCCCACTACAATATGTCGCTGGCGGATCTGAACAGCGGCAGCAATCTGTTCGCGCCTGAGGCTGGTGAGGATGGTGGCATCAGCCAGCTGGCCCGTCAGTTCATCGCCGGCGTACTGCGCCATGCGCCTGCGATCTGTGCGGTGATCGCCCCCACTGTGAACAGCTACAAGCGGTTGGTGATGCAGGGGAGCATGTCGGGCTTCACCTGGGCGCCGGTGTTCATCAGCTATGGCAACAACAATCGCACCAATATGCTGCGGATTCCATCGGCGGGATCGCGGCTGGAATGCCGCGCTGCAGATATCTCCTGCAATCCCTATCTGGGATCGGCACTGATGCTGGCGGCAGGGCTGGAGGGAATCCGAAAGCAGCTCGATCCTGGCCCACCCAACCTCGACAACGCCTACACCCTCAGCCCAGAAGAACGGCAGCGTCGAGGCCTGACCCTGCTGCCAAGGACCTTGGAGGAAGCGATTGATTCTTTTGCAGCCGATCCATTATGCCGCTCTGTATTCGGTGATGCCATGTTCGACGCCTTTGTGACCTACAAACGTCAGGAATGGGCCGATTATCACGGTTCCATTTCCGAGTGGGAACGGCAGCGCTATCTCGAGTTCTTCTGAGCACTCCTCCACGTTTCCATCACACCGGCTGAACCCAATGACTTGTGACATCACCGTCCCTGTCAATCTCCAGACGATCGAGCCGGCCAGCTCCTGACGTCACCCCACTCCTGGTCACCTGTTCCCTGATTATTTGATCCCCCATGCGTCTTCGTTTCCCACTTCGCCCCCACAGCTCTGCTGGTCGCGGTGCCCGCAGGGGGCGCCTCCTTAGTCTGTCCTTGATCCTGATGGCTGCGCTTGGCAGCGGCCTGCTGGCGGCTTGCCAGAAGCCCACCGGTACCGAGGTGCCTGTTCGGATCGGCTTCAGCGCTTGGCCGGGTTGGATTCCCTGGCAGGTGACGGAGGAGAAGGGGTTGTTCACCGCCGCCGGTGTGCCCGTGACGCTGCAGTGGTTCGACGGGTATCTCGACTCGATCAACGCGCTGAATGCCGGCCAGCTCGATTGCAACAGCCAGACGCTCGGTGACACGATCAGTTCGATCGCTGGTGGCGCCGATCTGCAGGTGGTGCTCACCAACGACAACTCAACGGGCAACGATCAGATCATCGTGGCTCCAGGCATCACCAGCGTGGCCGATCTCAAGGGCAGGAAGGTAGCCGCGGAGGAGGGCACCGTCGATCACTATCTGCTGCTTCTCGGCCTCAAGAAGGCGGGCCTTTCCTCCAGCGACATCACCTTTGTTCCTCTGGAAACCGGTGCCGCCGCCGCAGCCTTTGTCGCCGGCCAGGTGGACGCGGTCGGTGTCTTTGCTCCTTTCACGACCCAGGCCCTCAAGCGTGAGGGCAGCACCACCCTGTTCTCCTCCAAGGACTTCCCTGGCGCCATCAGCGACCATCTGGTCTGCCGCACGGAGTTCGTGGCAAAAAATCCTGAGAAGGTCCAGAAAATCGTCGATGCCTGGTTTGCCACGCTTGCCACGATGAAGGCGGAACCCGGACCCACGCTGGCGATTCTGGCCAAGCGTGCCGGTGTGAGCGAAGAGGAGTACAAGGCCTACGACGCCGGAACCACGATTCTCACCCTGGAGCAGAACCGGGAGGCCTTCAAGCCCGGCAACACGATGGCCTCTCTTCCCTTCGCGGCAGACCAGATCAGCCTCTTCCTCCAGGAGGTGGGCTTGGCCAAGACGCCTCCCAAGCTCGACGGACTGCTCGACTCCAGGTTTGTCGACGCCACTCCCTGACGTCCTCTCCCCCAACCGCCGCTGACGCGATGAGCACCCCACTGCGCCGCATCCAACGGGCCCTTGATCAACCCTGGCTTCTCGGAGTCTCCGGTCTCCTGGTGGTTCTGCTGGCTTGGTATCTGATCGCTTCCAGCGGCGTGGTGGATCCCTTGTTTCTGCCAAGCCCTGCTGCGGTGTGGGCGGCTGGTTCCGCTCAGGCTCGCGAGGGCATCCTGTTCAACGATGCCATGGCCAGTATTGGGCGGGTGATCGGCGGATTTGCACTTTCGGCAATCGTGGCCCTGCCCCTGGGGATCGCCATGGGCAGCAGCCGGGTGATCTGCCAGTTGCTGGAGCCATTGCTGGGACTGATCCGATACATGCCGGCGCCGGCCTTCATTCCGTTGCTGATTATCTACTTCGGCCTGGGTGAGTTACCCAAAATCCTGTTGATCTTTATTGGCACCCTGTTCTTCAATACCCTGATGATCATGGATGCTGTGAAGTTCGTTCCAATCGAGCTAATTGAAACGGCGCGCACCCTGGGGGGAAGATCCAGTCAGATCCTTCTGAAGGTGGTGACGCCCTGCATTGCACCTCAGGTTCTCGATGCTTATCGCATCAATATGGCGGCAGCCTGGAACCTCGTGATCGTGGCCGAATTGGTTGCGGCGAACGAAGGCCTTGGAAAACGCATTAGCCTGGCCCAGCGCTTTCTGCGAACGGATGAGATCTTCGTTGGTCTCATTGTCATCGGCCTGATCGGTCTTGCAATCGATCTCGGCTTTCGCTTTGTCATGAAACGCTCCTGTGCCTGGGCGAACTGAACCTTTCGCTGCATCGTCTCTTTCCCCATGCATCTCTCGGTCTGCGGCGTCAGCAAGTGGTTCGGTCACGGATCAGCCGCCAAGCTTGTGCTGGACAACATCTCTTTTGATCTTCATTCCGGTGAATTCGTGGCCCTGGTGGGCAGCTCAGGCTCAGGAAAATCCACCATGATGCGGCTGGTGGCAGGTCTCGAGCCTGCCAGCACCGGCAGGATTCTTGTGGATGGGCAGCCGGTGCGGGGGCCCGGTCACGACCGCGGCATGGTGTTCCAGAAGTACAGCCTCTATCCCTGGATGAGTGCCGCTGCCAATGTGGCTTTCGGCATGCGGTTACAGGGGCTGCCGGCCTCGGAAGTCAAGGAGCGCACCGCATATTTTCTGGAGGTGGTGGGACTGGCCGATGCGGCCCGCAGGCTGCCGCGCGAACTTTCGGGGGGCATGCAGCAGCGTGTTGCTATTGCCAGGGCCCTGGCGGCAGACCCCAAGGTGCTCCTGCTGGATGAACCGTTCGGTGCCCTGGACCTGCAGATTCGTGAGTCGATGCAGGAGTTCCTGCACGATCTCTGGCGGCGCACCGGCCTGACGGCTCTCCTGATCACTCACGATCTGGAAGAGGCCCTGCTGCTGGCCCAGCGGGTTCACATCATGGCGCCCCGACCCGGACGGCTTGTTCAGACGGTGGAGGCTGATCTGGACCGCAGGGATCTCGCCCATCTGCGCGTCACGCCGCGCTTCCTGGAGCTGCGCGAAGAGCTGGCTCGCAGCCTGCGACAACTGGACGCCGCAGCGTCCGCAGCGGTGTCTGCGACGTGAGTTCCATCGCAGTCTGGAGGCAGCAGGTCAGCGACGTGTTCGACCAGATAAATCCTAGGAAGGGCTGGGGTCCTGGAAGTGTTCCGGCAGAATTCCAAGATAGGCCGCTTCGCGGAACAGATCCTGCCGGGTGGCGTCATCGCCATGCTGCAGGGCCGCCTGATAACGCTGCCGCAACGAATCCACCAGGGACTGACGACGAGGCTCCGGGATGGAAGGGGAATCGGGGGTTTGCATGAGCCGATCCTATCGATTGCCATGGGGGAAGATGGCGCCATGAGCACCCCTTTCTTCAGCGATCCCGGCCTGGCGGCTTTTGGATCGGGGTTGACGGCGATCACCCTGGCAGAAGTCGGGGATAAGACCTTTTTTGTCGCCCTGCTGCTGGCGGCGCGTCACAGCGGTCGCACTGTGTTCCTCGGTGCTTTTGCCGCGCTCAGTGCTGTGACGCTTCTGTCGCTAGGCGTGGGCTACGGCTTGCGCGAACTGCTGCCGGCTGCGTTGATGCCCTGGTTGGCTGCCCTGCTCTTTCTGGGCTTCGGCGCCAAGCTCCTGCTGGATGCGCAACGCCTGCCGGCAGATGATGGATCGGACGAGGAGGAGGAAGCGGCCGCTCTCGTGCAGCAGGCGGAGGGGCGAGGGGAGGCCGATAAGCCCGGAGGTGTGATCTGGGAAGCCTTCAGCCTGGTGTTTCTGGCCGAACTCGGAGATCGGACCCAGATTGCCACCATCCTGCTGGCCGCCGCTCCGGCCTTCACCTTGGTGGGCCTGGTGGCCGGCACTCTGCTGGGCCATGCCCTTGTCACGGCCCTGGCGATCCTGGCCGGCAAGTGGATCGGCCAGCGCATTCAGGAGCGACTGCTCTATCGGCTCAGCGGGGGCCTGTTTCTGGCGTTCGGTCTCGTTTCGCTGCGCCAGGCGATCGGAGTGATGGCCGACAGCTGAGGGTCGGGGGTGTTGCTCTGTGCACTGTTGCGGTGGCTCATGTTTTCCACAGGCCCTGCGCTAGCCAGTCGATCAGCCAACCCATGTTCGGTCTGAACTGTGGAAAACAGTCCGTTTTCTGGGGAAAGCTGCTGCGTTTTGTGGAAAACCAACGCGTTGTGGTTTTTCTTTCTCTCTCGGATGCAACCTGGCCTGGATCCAACAGCGCGCCTTTTCCGGGTACTGGCTGGGGATGTGGCGGTCCGTGGACAACCCGGAATCGGCTGATTAGGTTCCAGATATCCGCACGGGGAACGCCATGCACACCCATGACATGGAAAACCATGACAACCTCTACGCCGATGAGGTGGCCATGGTGGCCGGCGAAACCGGCGCCGATGCCCAGATGCATGCCTATTGGGCAGTCGGAGCCATTGCCGTGATGGTTTCCGTGCTCGGCATCGCCCTGATCGTGACCTGAGTGAGCCTGGATGGAGCGGGTTGACGCCTACCCTCGTCCACCTCGGCTAGAGCCATGTCAGAGGCACATCCGCGTGGAGGCTCTGGGCATGGTGCTGGCTGAGACGCACCTCAGCCTGCGGGTGCTTGAGACCTTCCATCCACCCACCTATTACCTGCCTCCCGAGGCCGTCAATCACGCGATGCTGCAGCCTGCCCCTGGCTCCAGCTTCTGTGAATGGAAGGGGGTGGCTCGCTATTTCGATCTGGTGGCTTCTGATGCGCGGCTCGAGCGGGCAGTCTGGTGCTACGCCAACCCCACGGCAGCGTTTGCTGCCTTGGCTGGCTGGTTCGCCCTCTATCCCGCTCTCATGGATGGGTGCTGGGTGGAGGGTCAGCTCGTGCAACCCCAGCCCGGCGGCTTCTATGGCGGCTGGATCACACCGGATCTGATCGGACCCTTCAAGGGGGATCCGCTGCATCCGGAACTGATCTGAGCCTGAACTCATTCGATCGCCTGGTTCAGGAAGTCGTCTTCTTCGCTCAGCAAGTTCTCGATGGGTGTGATGTCGAGTGCGGCCCGCACCACATCTTCCTTGGTGAGATCACCGACGATCCGGCGCAGTGGCTTTGGCAGGCGTTTCACGAGGGTGGGAATCGCCAGGATGTGATCCTGCTCGAGTGCTTCTGGGTGAAGCTCGATATCCACGACCCTGAGCTCCACGCGGCCGGCGAGGTCTGTTGTGCAGATGCGTCGGATCGTGGTGATCGCCTGGCTCGAGCGGAGTGAACCTCGCTTCACATACAGGGTCAGTTGCCAATGACGTTGCACTGTCTCTGTCATGCCCTCTCCTCCCGCTTCTGCACCACCGAAGCATTGTTGGCTTGCAACGCACTCTCCCGTTGCTGCTCATCTCGCAGTTCGGCTTCAAAATCAGCTGTCTCCGATTCAATCTCTGTCTGCAGGGCGAGGATCTGGGCCTCCACCGCTGCCCGACGGCTGGACAGGGTTCGTCGGCGTCGCTCGATATCAGCGTCGCGGCTGGCGATGGTTGCGGCGCGGCGCGCCTGCTCAATCTGGCGGCCTGAGCCGGTGATCACCCCCAGGGGTCCCACCTCCACATCCAGCAGCTCCGGGCCCTGATCGGTGAGCAGGAACTCCCGCACCTGATTGGAATGGGCCATGCCCCGGCTCTTGATCACATAGAGCAGCCGGTTGCGTTCGCCATCGTGCTCCACGTTGCGCAGTTCCAGCCAGGTATCGGTAAGGGAGGAGACCCCGATGGCACTCGAGGCCTCCATACCGGGTTGGATCAGGGTGGTGAACATGAAGGTGATCTGGCGGCTCTTGAGCAGGTCGATCTCCCGGGTCACCATGGCGGCCACCTCATCGTTGGCGCCCACATGGGCAACACTGGCCATGGCATCGATCACGGCCACAGTGGGCTGGTGATCCACCAGTTGCTGCTCCAATCGACCGAGATGCTCTTCAAGGCCGAAACTGGTGGGACGATGGCAGGCAATTCTGAGCAGGCCCGCGGTGATCCACGGCTGTAGATCGACCCCGACTGAGCGCATGTTGCGGATCAGCTGTGCAGGGGATTCCTCAAACGACATCAACAGCGCCCGCTCGCCACGCCGGCAGGCGGCATCAAGGAAATAATTCGCCAGGGTGGTCTTGCCGGTGCCGGCACTGCCGCTGATCAGCACGGTGCTGCCACGGTAAATACCTCCGCCCAGCATGTGATCGAGGCGCGCTACACCGCTGGAAACCAGCTCATTGCTGGCCTCATATTCCAGTCCCAGGGAGGTGATCGGCAGCACAAGAAAGCCACGTTCCGTGATCAGGAATGGGTATTCGTTCGTGCCATGTTCCGAGCCCCGATATTTCATTACGCGCAAACGGCGGGTGGAGATCTGATTCGCGACACGGTGATCCAGCACCACCACGCAATCGGACACATACTCTTCCAGGCCAAAGCGGGTCAGGGAATCGCCCCGGCCCCGCTCCCCGGTGAGCACCGTGGTGAGCTGACGCTCCTTGAGCCAACTGAACAATCGGTCGAGCTCACTGCGCACGGTGAAATCATCGCCGAACGCCCCCACCAGCAGTTCGATCGTGTCAATCGCTACCCGCTGAGCCCCGATCCGCTCCACGGCCCGCTCCAGCCTCAGGAAGAGGCCGTCGAGATCGAAGCTCCCGGCTTGCACCATCTCCGAGGGCTGGATCAGGCAGGGTTCGATCAGGATCTGGCCGGCCTCAATCAGAGCAGGCAGGCCGAATCCCAGCGAGGCCATGTTCTCGAGGATGTTCTGACGCGATTCCTCAAAGCTGAGCATCACGCCTGCTTCGCCGTAGTCGCGTGCACCCTTCACCAGGAACTCCATGGCGAAGAGGGTCTTGCCGGATCCGGCCCCTCCGGTCACCAGGGTGGGACGACCCCGCGGCAGGCCGCCCCGGGTGATGGCATCAACACCGTCGATCCCGGTGGGG
The DNA here is from genome assembly GCF_034931685.1 of Synechococcus sp. CCY9202. Classification (NCBI taxonomy): domain Bacteria; kingdom Bacillati; phylum Cyanobacteriota; class Cyanophyceae; order Synechococcales; family Synechococcaceae; genus Synechococcus; species Synechococcus sp. CCY9202. The sequence continues at coordinate 48,464 of NZ_JAYGID010000039.1, read as the reverse complement.
GCCTTGTGGAGCCTTGGCGCCGTCGCGTCTTCGGAGAGGGGGAAGGGGGAAATCAGAGGAGGTGGCTGAAGTGCTCTGCACCTTATGAGTTTGCTGAAAAACCCCGTCAAGGGCCATTCAGCCCAGGAATGCCTGACTTCGAGCCCAGTGTTCACGGGCGCTGCGCCCGAAGGTCAGGCTCAAGGCATGACGGCGTCGGGGCTTTTTCAGCAAACTCTTATGGCTGGATCCATGAGCCACCAGCACGGTGCGGGACCCAATCCTGCCCGAGGCTGGCGTTCAGCCGCGGTCTCCGCCATGCCCCGCTCCTCGATCCGGGCGGCTCAGCCGCCCCTTCGGTTTCTGCCGCCGCGTCAGAGCCCCCGCTTGCGTCGTGCCCTGGGGCTGCTGCTACCGCTGCTGCTGCGCGGTCGTGGTCTGCAGCATTGCCGCATCGAGGGTGTGGAGGCGCTGGCCCACCTGATCGAGGCCCAGCAGAACGGTCGCTGTCGCCTGTTGATCGGTTTTCGCCATCCCAGCACCACCGATCCCCTGGTGATGGCCCACCTGCTGTGGCAGGCGGTTCCGGCAGCCGCCCGGCGACTGGGGCTGTCGCTGCAGGCCCCTGTGCACAGCCAGTTCCTCTACGACCGCGGCATTCCGCTCTGGGCGGGTGCCGGGGTGGGCTGGCTGTTGTCTCTTCTGGGAGGAATCCCGATCCGGCGGGGGCGGGTCGATCGCCCTGCCCTGGCTGCAGCCAGGGCGGTGCTGCTGGATGGGCCGCACCCGCTCGCCGTCGCTCCCGAGGGGGCCAACAACAACCTCTCCGGCCAGATGGCGCCCCTGGAATCGGGTCTGGCCCAGCTGGCCTTCTGGTGTGCTGGAGATCTGGCGGCCAGGCATCGGTCCGAAGCGGTGCAGATCGTGCCCGTGGCCATTGCCTACCACTGGGTCGAGGCCAACTGGGAGTCTCTGGATCGGCGCCTGGCTCGGCTGATGCAGCATCTGGGGCTGGAGCCGGATGGGTCCGGCAGTGGGGATGCGGAGGTTCGCTACGACCGCCTGCAGAGGTTGGGGGAACGGTTGCTGGCGGTGCTTGAAGGCCTCTACGCCCGCCGCCATGATCTGCCGGCAGTCCCGCCGGCATCGTTGCAAGGCAGCGATCCCGCCTCCTCCCCGGCCGATCATCTGGCCGAGAGGATCGAGGCCCTGCGTCAGCGGGCCCTGGCGGTGGCCGAATCACTGTTCGGCCTGCCACCTCGAGGCACCCTGCAGGAACGGTGTCGCCGGATCGAGCAGGCCGGCTGGGAGCGGATCTACCGCGACGATCTCACCGCTCTCCTGCCGGTGGAGCGCAGCCTGGCGGACTGGGAAGCCCGTGAAGCGGATCTCCGCATGGGGCACATGCGCCTGGTGGAGTACTTCGCCAGTGTCAGTGGCGCCTACGTGGCGGAGCGGCCCTGCTTCGATCGCTTCGCGGAGGTCGTCACGATCCTCGAGGACGCGATCGCCTGGATTGAGGACCAGCCTCTGCCTCGACGGCCTTCCTTCGGGCCCCGGCGTGTGACCGTCAGGGTGGGAGACGCCTTGTCCCTGGATGGGCGGCTGGAGAGCTACCACCGCGACCGGCGCCAGGCCGTGCAGGAACTCACGGCTGCCGTGCAGCAAGCCCTTCAGGGTCTGATCGGCAGTGCAGGGTCTTGAGATCAGCCGTCATTCCGCAGCTGAGTCGTCATCCCCTTGCTCATCTGGTGGCCAGGCGAGGTTCACCACCACGGGTGCATGGTCGCTGGGTTGCACGTTCCCGCGAAGCTGTTTGTGGATTACGCAACCGGTGGCGCGGGCTTGCAGCTCTTCGTCCAGGTAGATGTGGTCGATGCGCCAGCCCCGGTCCCGCTCCCAGCCGCCGCTGCGGTAGTCCCACCAGCTCCAGTGGCCGGCCTCGTGTTCGAACAGCCGAAAGGCATCCACCAACCTCTCGGCAAGCACCCGGCGCAGGGCCTGGCGTTCCGGCTCACTGGCCATGATGCCGCCCGTGAGTCGACCCGGATCGTGGAGGTCGCGGTCTTCCAGTCCGATGTTGAAGTCGCCCACAATGCAGAGGGGCTCCCCCTGCTGCGCCAGCACGTCCAGATACCGCTGCAGGCAGCTGAGCCAGGCGAGTTTGTAGGGGTACTTCTCCGACTTGAGCGCAGAGCCGTTGGGGACGTAGAGGTTGAGGATCCGCACGCCATCGATCCAGGCGCTGATCATCCGCTTCTGCTCACTCAGGGCCCGTGCTTCGGGATCGTCGGGGAGCAGGGCGGTGAAGCCCACCTGAACGTCCTCGATCGGCAGGGTGCTGAGGATGGCGACGCCGTTGTAGGCCTTCTGCCCGCTGATCGCCACGGCATAGCCAAGCTCTTCGAAGGCCGCCAGCGGGAAGAGATCGTCGGCCACCTTGGTTTCCTGCAGGCACAACACCTCAGGCCGCTCCTGTTCCAGCCAGGCCAGCACCTGGTCCAGCCGGGTGCGCACCGAATTGACGTTCCAGGTGGCGATGCGCATCGGGAGCCGACAGCGAAGACCACCGGAGGACTAGCAGATCGCCGTTAACATGAACTGCCATGAGAGGAGCGTGGCGATGTGCACCCAACTGATCCCACGACGGATCGCCGGGTCGTTCCCAGATCGGACCACGGCTGCGCCGGCCTCCCTGAACCGGCTTGGGCTTCCGGTCTGCCGCAACGGGTTGGCCCTGCTCACTCTGCTGTTCAGTCTGGCGCCGTCCATCCCGGCCCTGGCCCAGTCTCAGCAGCAGAGCTGGAACCAGCCCTACGGCATGAGCAGACAGGAGAAGGATCTGCTCGATTACGGCCCGGGCAGCGGCCGGGGCGATTCGATCCTCGACACCACGAACCCATTGGATCTGATGAACAAGATCCGCAAGGGCACGGCCATGGACAACGCCACACCGCCCGGAGACGCGGTGGATCAGGCCCTCAGGGACTTTGACGCTCAGCAGCGTCCGCCGACTTCTGGGGCGAGCCAGATGGTGACGAGCCCCTGAGGGGCGCCAGGCCCCAGGCGGCTGCAACCTTGTCGAGGCGCCGGTCCACCGACTCTGGCTGCAGCTGTCGGGCCTGGGCGAGCAGCTCCTGGGCCCCCTTGGTCTCACCCTTTTCCTGCAGCAGCAGGGCCTGGGCCAGCAGGGGCCTCACATCCCTGGGGAAGGCAGCTCCAAGCCGCAGATAGATGGCCCTGGCCTGGCCTGGCTGCCCTCGCTTCTGCAGCAGATCGGCCAGCAGCAGCCCCACCCCCATCGCCTCGGGGCGCACCTGGGGCTTGCTGAGGCGTTCGAGGGTGGCCTGCAGCTGGGCCTGGGCCTGATCGCCCCGACCCTGCTCAAGCTGCAGCAGGGTCATCAGCTGCAGGGCTTCGATTCGATCAGGCTTGAGGTTCAGCAGTTGACGCACCTCCCGCTCGGCGCCGGGCCGATCGTTCTGGTTGCGGCGCAGTTCCGCCAGCAGCAGCCTCAGGCTCCAGCGCTCCGGCTGGCGATCGGCCATGGGTTCGAGCAGGGCGATTGCCTCGGGCCGGCGATCCAGAGCGACCAGCAGCTCCAGCAGCCGCTGCTGGTCCGCTTCGCTGGACTGCCCCTTGGCATGGCGATTCTCCAGGGTGCTGAGTTGCTGCAGCAAGGCATCGCGGGGCTGATCGTCACCCTGCCGCCTGGCCTGCCACGTCCCCATGCTCCAGCCTCCGGCCACGGCCAGAACGGCCAGCAGCAGCACCAGCAGGCCTTTAGGAGCCTGCTGAAAAAGTCCCGAGGTCGCCATGACTTGAGTCTGACCTCTGGGCGCAGCGCCCGTGAACACTGGGCTCGGAGTCAGGCGTTCCCGGGCTGAATGGCCCTTGAAGGGGTTTTTCAGCAGTCTCTTAGGGCGCAGAACCTGGCTGCGGCTTGACATCGTCGCGTTGGTGGCAGCGACTCCGAGTCTGCCCTGGCCCGGAACGGGCTGGGCCAGGACTGGCTGGCTACATTGACCCGCACCGGGTGGCCCTCACGGGCCGGCCCCCACCCGAACCCTGATGCGCCAACACCCCATTTCCCCGGTCACCGAGCCCTTGCAGTACCGGGCCATCGGTGTGGTGCGAGGCGTCTACCAACCGGAAGATCCTGAACAGCTCACCCGCGGCCGGCTGCTCACCGATGATGGTGGCGAACTCGAGGCCGTGGTACTCGGACGGCTGCTGACGCTGATGCGGCGCCACCTCGATCTGGCCGAACCCCACCTCTGGGTGGTTTACCCGCGCACCCGTGATGAAGGCACCCTGCACCTGCAACTGGTGGGGGTGTGGGAGCCGAGCACCCTGGACAGCGAGGCCCACTCCGCTGATGAGCCTCTGTCCGACAGCCTGCCGGAGGGGGATGACTACTTCTCGATCCGCGGTGAACTGATCTTCACCAAGCCCGAATCCAACGATCTGGTGGTCAAGGTTCGGGTGTTGCCCAAGCCGGACGGCAGCCGCCCTACCCCGTTCAAGGTCCAGCTCAAGGGTGATGTCCCCCTGCAGCATCTGCGGCACTTCGTGGCCCTGGATGGGCGCCGGCGCGGCCAGGAGTTGCATGTGGAGCAGATCGAGGTGATCGGGCCGGTGAACCAGCGTGGCAACCGCGGTGGCAAGGGGCGTCGTGGTGGCGGAGCTGGCAGCGGTGAGCGAGGCCGTAAGGATGCTGCCCGCAAGGAGCCTGCACGCAACGAGACAGGCCGCGGCGGCCCAATGCTCCCGGTCGTACCAACGCCTGGAGAGAGCAGCTCCGGTGGCCTGCACCGTGCCGCCATCAGCCGTCCCAGCCGCTGACGACCATGACCCAGCCGCTCATGGCCGGACTGGCGGTGCTGCTGATGAGTGTGCTGGCCCTGGTCGGGCCGGCTCTGGGTGTCTCACCCTGGTGGATCACCCTTCTGGCGGCCTTGGGGCTGGGCAGCCTCAGCCTCGATGCCGCCCGCTATGGCGGCCGGGGCGGCCACCTGCTGGCTGAGGCCCTGCCTGGTGGTCAGGCGCGCCTGCGGCGCATCGCCGTCCATGAAGCCGGCCACCTGCTGGTGGCGGAAGCCGAGGCCATGCCGGTCAAACGTGTCCTGGTGGGTAGTCTGGCCTGCCTGCAGGCAGGGCTGCAGAGCGCCGGCTGTACCGAGTTCGCTCCTCCTGAGAACGCCAAATTGCCGGCGGAGGAGCTGCGGCGCTGGAGTCGGGTGCTGCAGGCTGGCATGGCCGCTGAGGCTCTTCTTTACGGCGAGGAGCGTGGCGGCGCTGATGACCGCGCCCTGCTCGGACGCCTCTGGGGCATCTCCGGCTTCGATGTGGACACGGCCCAGCGGGAGCTGAGGCGGGCCCGCCGGGAGGTGGATCTGGCGCTGCGTCAGCAGCGCGACTCTCTGGAGGCCACGGCTGAGCGCCTGCTGGAAGCGGCGCCGCGCCTGGGTCGCACCGCTAACGCCCCGACCTGATGGCCCTGGCACTGCTGGATTGCCCCACCGGCCTGGCGGGCAACATGTTGCTGGCTGCGCTGCTGGACCTGGGTCTGCCGGAGGCCGCCATCCATGCACCCCTGGCGCAGCTCGGCCTGGCGGATCGCTATCGGTTGCGAATCGAGGAGCGGCGCAGCGGCGGTCTGCGGGGTCTGCATCTGGAGGTGGAGACCCTCGAGTCCCAGCCCCCTCATCGCCACTGGGGCAGCCTGCGCCAGCAGCTCAGCAGCAGCCCTCTCGATCCGGCCCTGCGGCAGCGGGTGCTGGCGGTGTTCACCCTGCTGGCGGACGCGGAGGCCACCGTGCACGGCCATGTCCCCGAGCAGGTGCATTTCCACGAGGTGGGCGCCCTCGATGCCCTGGTGGATGTGGTGGGTGTCTGCGCCGGGCTGCTCCATTTCGGTGTGACGTCGCTGCGGTGCACGGTGCCGCCGGCGGGCCATGGCACGGTCCAGACGGCCCATGGTGTGCTGCCGCTGCCAGCGCCGGCCGTCCTGGAGATCGCACGCCGCTGTGGCTGTCCGCTCGGCTCGAGTGAGGGTTTCCCGGCCGGTGAACTCACCACTCCCACGGGGCTGGCTCTGGCGGCCTGCTGGAGCGATGGCTTCGGGCAGGCGCCGAGCCACGTGCCCCTGCGGATCGGCGTGGGGCTGGGCAGCCGCAGCCTGGATCGCCCCAACCTCTTGCGCCTCTGTCTGGCCCGTGCGGTGGAACCGCCCACCGGCGATTCGTCTCCGGAGCCTGAGGCGCCTGGAGCTCAGCCCCGCCTGGAGACGATCGTTCAGCAGCAGGCCCAGATTGACGATGCCACCGCCGAAGATCTGGCGTTCCTGGCCGAGGAGCTGCGGCAGGCCGGTGCCCTTGAGGTGTTCAGCCAGCCGATCGGCATGAAGAAGGGGCGGCTGGGCAGCCTGATCACCGCGCTGGTCAGCGAGCCACAGCGGGCCGCCCTGCGGCAGGTGTGGTGGCGGCACAGCACCAGCCTGGGCCTGCGGGAACAGATGCAGCAGCGCTGGGTGCTTCCCCGAGGCATCGAGGAGCTCTCCACGTCCCTCGGTCCGGTGCGGTTCAAGCGTCACCTGCGGCCCGATGGCCTGGCGCGGTGCAAGGCTGAATACGACGACCTGGCAGGGCTGGCTCGGCAGCACGGGCTTCCCCTGGCCGTTGTGCGCGCCGTTGTGGATCGCTGTCTGGACCAGAGTGGACCCGAAGCGCAACGTTGAGCACCAGGCGCGATGGCGCCCGCTTCTTTGCTCCCCCTTCTCCCTTCCTCGTGTCGTTGCCCCCCGCCCTTGCGAACCTGTTGCCCAGATCGCGGCAGTGGTTCGCGTCTCTGGCTGCCCTGGTGAAGGCCTGGAGCCGGAGGCTGCCGGCCCTGCCGCCTTTGCCCGGCGGAACCCGGCTCTGGGTGACCCTGCTCAGCTTCGGCTTTCTGTTGGCGGCCTTGCAGGGGCATGGCCGCCAGCTGCTGCGCTACGGCCTCGATCGCCAGGGCTGGTGGTGGCTGACCCTCGGGGTGGGCGTGAGCCTGCTCAGCCTGGTGGTGAATGGCCTGGCCTGGAATGTGATCCTGCGCTGGCTGGGGCTGCGGCCCCGCTGGGCCGCAACGACGGTCGTGTATCTGAGTACCAACCTGCGCAAGTACCTGCCAGGAGGGATCTGGCATCTGGCCGGTCGCGTGCAGGTCCTGCGCCGTGGGGACACGCCGTTGCTGGCGACTCCGGCAAGTCTTGGCCAGGCGCTGCTGGCAGTGCTGCTGGACCCCCTGCTGGGGGCCATCGCGGCCCTGGCCCTGGTGGCGCCGGAAGCCCTGCTCCAGGGTCGCTGGTGGAGTGGCCTGCCCTGGCTGCTACCCCTGCTCCTGCTGGTTCCCCGCTGGCTGAAGCCCCTGCTGCTGCGGCTCGAACAGCAACGGGCCCGTCAACTGGCCCTTGCCGATCCCTCTCTCCAGAACGCCTCTGAATCAGCCGACCTGGGCGTAGCTCCGCCGTCCCATGTGCCCTGGCTCCCCTTTGGGGCCATGCTCTTGTTTGTGCTGATGCGCTTCGGCGGATTTGCCTGCTGCGTGCTGGCCTTCGATCAGCAGAACGCCCTGGAGTGGAGTGGCTGGCTGGCTGGCTTTGCCCTCGCCTGGACGGTGGGCCTGGTGGTGCCCGGCGCCCCGGGTGGTCTGGGGGTGTTTGAGGCGGTGCTGTTGTTGCGCCTCGGTGGCTTGCTGCCGGAGGCGCCGCTGCTGGCGGTGGCCCTGAGTTACCGCGCGGTGACCACGGCCGCCGATCTGCTCGGGGCCGCGACCGCCCGGGCCGACCGGCCAGAGCCTCTGGCCGGCATGACCGGGACCTCCCGCTGAGCTGGCCAGGGGGATAGTCAGCTCTGCTGCATCGATGGGATCACAAATCCGGCAGGTTCGGCCGTTTGTTGTGGACGATCTGTCCCCCGTTGCCACGATGAAAGCGATTCCCCGCAATTTGCTGAGGCTCGCTCCATTCATGCCCACTCGACACTCCTGGCTCGTGGCCGGTGGCCTGATCGCCTCCGGCATGGCCGCTCTGTTGCTGTCCCCGACGCCTGTTCGCGCCGAAGTTCTCTACAAACTCGATACGATGTGCTCCGTCAAGGGCGGCGCTCCCCAGCCCTGCACGGTTGAGGCGATCGACGAAGGCGACGCCACCCTCTATCGGCACACGATCGGCAAGACCGTGGCAACCATCCGCGTCACCGATCAACCGGTGACCATGGCCTTGCAGAAGCCTGGTGGTGGCTGGATGACCCTGGTGAATGCCGGTGCACGCTTCTCCACCAACACGATCTGCTTCAACAACCGGGATCTGTGCGTGGTGAATCCGAACTATCTCAACAGTGTTCGGGAGGACAATCCAGACTCCATGGATGGCCGTGATCTGGTGATTGTGCACTTCAATCAGGCCGGCCGGGTGAATGTGTCCTGCTACGACGATGGCTGCGATGTGGTCAAGCATGAGGTAAACAAGAAATGACACGTCTTGCAGGCCTGTCCCTGCTTCTGGCTGGCTGGATGGCCGCTCCCCTGGCCCCAGCGCTGGCTATCCAACCCCTGGATCACGCATCCACGGCGGCATCGCCCACAATGTCCCCTGATGCGCTGATCGCCCGCGGCGGCGGCGGGGGTTCCCGCGGTGGCGGTGGATCTCGCGGCGGCGGTGGTGGCTCTCGCGGCGGCAGTGGATCTCGCGGCGGCGGTGGTGGAACCCGCCGCACGGGCTTCAGCGGTTCCGGCACCACTCTCAACCGAGGCTCCAGCAGGCCTTCCGGTGGCTGGAGTCAACGGGCCAGCTCGCCGAGCTCCCCCAGCCTCAATCGCCCCAGCAACATTGGTAACCGCAGCAGCACTGGGAATCGCGGCACTGGCAGCCGCAGCATCGATACTCGCAGCGTTAACCGAGATCTCAACCGGAGCGGCAACCGGGACCGGGACCTGAACCGCAATGTGAGCCGGGATCTCAATCGGAACGTCAATCGGGATGTGAACCGCAACGTCAACCGCAACGTTCATCGCGATGTCAACTGGAACCGCAGGGTGAATGTGCGCGATGTGAACATCCACGCCGGCTGGGCTCGTCCCGGCTGGGGCTATGCCAGACCCTGGAACACAGGTTGGTATAGCGTCTCCCGGACGTCGTCCTGGGGTTGGTGGGGTGCCAATGCGGCCCTCTGGGGGATCGGCGCCCTGGCCACGGCGTCAATCATTAACAATGCTGTGGACAATGCAGTGAGCAACAATGTCACGTACATTGTTGTACCCAACACCGATTACCAGCTGCTCTATGGATCAGTCCAGCCGAGCGGCAGTTCTGCGGTGACCTTTGCGGTCACGGCCGATGACGCGACCTATCAGCTCACTGCCGATTGCAATCGCGGCACCCTGGACGGACGCAACCCCAACAGCGCCGAAGAGGCTGAGCTGATCAATGCGGCCTGTCAGGTGGCCTTCGGTTCGGTCTGAGCTGCTTCGTGGCCTGAGCTGCTTCTTGGTCTGAGCTGATGTCCTGATGCTGTCCGTCTTGTCAGATGGTCATCCAGCTGTTCAGATGGTGATCCAGCTGGATCATCATCCAGCTGGCTGGTCATCGGAGGGCAGGCGGGGAGCCAAGAGATCCGGGGCCAGCAACACCGGCCCCGGTAATCTTGACCAACGGCGATTTCGCCGTTGGCTCTTGATCCTTTACTCCAGGCCCATGGCACGCGTTCTCCGTTCCCTGTTGTTGTCCTCCGTTGGCCTGGCCCTGGGTGGTCTGAGTCTGATGGGCGGTGCTGAGGCCCAGGAACGCTGCACCTTTCTGCAGCCGATCGGTGGAGACGGATCATCGCCGATCGTGTCCAAGTCTGTGGGCCGCGGCAAGGTGATGCCGTTCACCCGGCCGAACTGGAACACCGATTTCATCGTGGATCAGCCCTTCAGCAGCTACAAGTTCTTCTTCACGGCTAATTCCTCCGATCCGAAAGCACAGTATCCGGTGGAAGGATTCATGAAGTTCAGCGATGGCACCTCCCTGCAGGTGATCAATGAATCCATGAGCCCGCCAATCGGTACCGGTCGCATGTTCGGCCCCTTCCAAGCGGTTCCTGGCAAGCAGGCCAGCCAGATGAATTTCAAGGTAGGCGCCAGTAATGATCCAGGCGCTCTCGGCTTCAGTTATCGCATCTCTGTGCAGGGATGCAACTGAACCACCATCGCAGGTCTGCGACTGTCGCTCCTGGGGCTCCCACGGGTTGCCTGGATTGATCCGGTAGCGATGATCACGTCGTATCTCGACTGGGCGATCCTTGCCGTCCTGGTGTTCGCCTACGGCCTGGTGGCTGGGCGGCTGAAACAGACCCCCCTCTCCGGAGCGGTGGTGTTTCTGCTCACCGGTCTGATCCTGGGGCCGGCTGGCCTTGGCTGGCTGGGCATCAATGTGACCTCGGAGAACCTGCGGACCATCGCCGAACTCACGCTGGCGTTGATCCTGTTCACCGATGCCGCGACCGCCAATCTGCCGGTGCTGCGCGACAGCCGGCGCCTGCCGATCCGTCTGCTGGCGCTTGGCCTGCCCCTGACCATTCTGCTGGGCATGGGCGTGGCTCAGCTGCTGCTGCCTGCGCTCAGTCCGGTTGAGGCGGCGATCCTGTCGGTCGTTCTCGCCCCCACCGATGCCGCCCTCGGCCAACCGGTGGTGACCAATCCGGCGGTGCCCGTTGCCGTGCGGGAAGACCTCAGTGCCGAGAGCGGTCTCAACGACGGGATCTGCGTGCCGTTGCTGCTTTCCCTTCTGGCCATGGCGCAGAAGGGCAGTGGCGCCGGCGATGGGGTGCTGCTGTTGGGTTGGCTGTTTCTGGAGCAGGTGGGACTGGGGCTGGTGCTGGGCTGCGGCCTGGCCTTTCTCGCCGCTCGGTGCCGCGATCTCTGCCTCAGGCGTCGCTGGATCACCAGCGACTGGCAGCCGGTGCTGGCGATCGCCCTGCCGGTCTGTTGTTTCGCCCTGGCCCAGCAGCTGGGAGGCAGCGGTTTCATCGCCTGCTTCTGTGGTGGCCTCACCTTCGGGGGCCTGACGCCGCAGGAGCGCAAGCAGGAGGAACTGGTGGCCGCCGAAGCCACCGCCGATGTGCTCTCCCTCCTGACCTGGGTGGCCTTCGGTTCGGCCGTCGTGGCCCTGAGCTTCCCTCAGCTTTCCGCCACTACCCTGCTAGATGGCCTGTTCAGCCTGACGCTGGTGCGGATGGTGCCGGTGGCTTTGGCGACCTTTGGACTGCGAATCGGACTTTGGACCACCCTGTTCGTGGGTTGGTTCGGTCCGCGCGGCCTGGCCAGCATCGTCTTCGGCCTGCTGGTGCTCGACAGTCCGCTCGTCCACGGCAGCACGATCGCCTCGATAGCCGCGTCCACCGTGCTGCTCAGCATCGCGGCCCATGGCCTCAGCGCCCTCGGCCTGGTGACGCGCTACGGCCGCGTCAGCCGCTCCTGATCGACTCGCGAGGTTTCAAGAGGACCCACTGTTCTCAACAGGACCTATTGTTGAGAAGATCTGTCGAGCCTCGGTGTCCACCCGTCCCGCCACCGGCCTTGGCAGCCCCTCCGGCCTCGATCCCAGCGCGGCGGGCCTGCGCAGCAGCCTGCATGACCGAGGCCAGCGCCTCACCCCCCAGCGTCAGCGGGTGCTCTCCCTGTTCGAGCGGATCGGCGAAGGGACCCACCTCAGCGCCGAAGACGTCCACCAGAGCCTGCTCCGGGCCAGGGAGCGTGTCTCCCTGGCCACCGTCTACCGAACCCTGCGGCTGCTCAGTTCCATGGGGCTGCTTCAGGAGCTGGAGCTGCCGGAAGGGGGACGCCGCTTCGAGCTGACCGGCGACACCCATCGGGATCATCACCATCTGGTCTGCATCCGCTGTGGCCGCACCGAGGAGTTCGAGAACGGTGCCGTGCTGTCGGCCGGCGAAGCGGCAGCCAAGGTGCATGGTTTTCGGATGTTGGAGTGCGTGCTCAACGTGCGCGCCCTCTGTCCGAGCTGCGCCGCCGAGTCGACCTGAATGCGGCCCTGCTGGTTGCACCGTTCGGGGAACCTGGGGTGGAGAGCCACGCCTCTGAGAGAGGAGAGGCCCCGGGAAGCTGCAACTGCTGATCGGCCCACTCGGCCGTGAGGGCGGCCAGCAGGCTGGCCCGGTCGCCACGAAGACGAAACATCGGTGCGGTGCGTCGGTCGTCTTCAGGCTGGAAGGGCCGTGCGGCTCAGGCGGTACGGATGTGACGGCGTCGGGCAACCGATGGCACGGTTGAGCGCATCTCACGCACGGACCCGATGACCCGACGCCCTTGCAACTAGCAGTTGTTATTGAGAATCGCTTGCAAAAGGGAGGTGTTGTTGTTTAGGTTGCGAGTCATTCGCATTAAGCCCACAGGCGGCTCTGAGCCCCCTGTGGCCACACCCATCCATGAGCTTTCGTTTCCTGCCCGACGCTCCGGCCTCCAGCGTGAGGGTCTCCATCGGTCAGACCGTGCTGCTGGATCCCGGTCTGCGCGCTGAAGGCAGCTGCATCGAGGTGCTCGAAGGGATTGCCCGCGTCTACTGCCCCTGCGAGGAAACCGAAGGCATGACCCTCGCCTTCCTCCAGCCCGGCGACCAGCTCTGCACGGATCGTCTCTGCAGCGAAGGGGTCTGCGTCGAAGCCCTCACCCCCCTCGTATTCCGCACCGACACCGAGGCCGCCGGCAGCGGTTTCGATCCGGTGAATGAGTGGACCCTGCAACTCCTGCGCATTCGCCATCTCAGTAGTGCCGAGCAGCGGCTGCACGCTCTGTTGTCACTGCTGGTTCGGCGCCTCGGACGGCGCTGTGGCAACTGGTGTGATCTGCCCTTCCGCCTCACCCACGAGCGCATTGGCGAACTGATCGGCACTACCCGCGTCACCACGACGCGCCTGATCTCCCGCATCCGCCAGGCCAGGTTGATTGAGGTGCCCAGTGGCGCCTCGGTGCTGCGCCTGGCACCAGAACTGGTGGAATCGGCACCTCTGGCGGCTGCCTGACCATGACGTCACCCAGATCAGCTAACCCAACCAAGCTGGGGACAGCCGCAAGCGACCGGACCAGCGACAGCCTGATCACAAGCCTCTGCCGCGAAGCCGATGGCGTGCGCCAGCGCTGCCGTCAGGTGATCGCAGCGCTCGGCTCCACGCAGGAGCAGCGGCTGATCCTCCGTCTGGAGCGGGAGCGAACGCTGCTGTTGCAGCGGCTGCAGGATCTGCGCACCACTGGCCTGGTGCTCCGTCGCCAAGGCCTGAGGCAGTCGATCAGCCTGGCTTTGCTGCTGGAACTTTGCAGTCGTCCACTCTGTACCTGAGACCGGACCCCAGCTTGGATCCGGTTCGGTGCCATCTGTTCAGGTGCGCTTCGATCAGGCCAGCTGCGCTGGGCTGTGCTGGCCCGCTGCCAGTTCTCCATCGATCAGTAGAACGGCAGCCGGTTGGTTCTGGCTGAGCCGCACCCGACCCAGCAGATGGGCCACCTCATTTTCGGAGGTGGTCTGGCCCTGAATCAGGGGGTCGAGAAAGACCGTGGTACGCGTATCGCCGGATCGTTCAGCCATCGCATAGATCTGTTGCAGAGATGTGGTGAGATCGGCTTCCATCTGGAAGACGGCCGTGAGGATCTCCTCGAGGCCGATCCATCCCTGTCGGGGGGCTGGGATGTCGCGCAGGGGGACCGCCTGGCCGCGTGCGACGAGATAATCGGCGAACTGCGCCGCGTGCTGACGCTCACTCTCGGATTCCAGCTTGAAGTAGTTGGAAAAGCCGCGCAGATCCCTCTCCCCGAACCAGATCGCCAGGGCCCAGTAGGACAGGCTGGCCTGGAGTTCCAGCATCAGATGCTCCTGCAGAGCTTCCAGCAAGGAGGGTTCCATGGCCTGGGCCACGGGTCTGCGGAACGCTCCGATGCCGATGGCTGGCAGGGTCGCCTCAGCGGCGGTAGTGAGGCTGGTCTCAGCTGGTCCCATGCATTGGCTGGCAGTGGAGCTCAGCGTACCCAGAGCAGGCAGAGACCGGCCATGCCCCAGCCTGTGCCATTGGTTACGTGGCCAGGTGATCAGGCCTGGCCGGCGGCGAATTGCTCCGGAAACGTTCCTACGATGGCGATCAGACATCCAGTCGTCGGGTCACGGCTGTCAGAGCACAGTTGTCAGAAGACGGTTGTCATGACCCGCTTGTCATGACCCGGTTGCCATGATCCAGCTGTCCTGACCCAGCTGACCTGCAAGACGTTCTGGTTGCCACCCTTTCCCCGTTCTCCTTCCCACCATTTCCTGCCATGTCCCAGCCTCTCGGCCCCAGTGACGACCCACGCCTACAGGCTCAGGAGTCGGCTGCGCGTGTCACCACGCTGCGTGTCGCCAAGAAGAAAGGCTGCAAGAAGTCGAAATGCTCCAAATGGAAAGGTGGTCAGTGCCGCTGCGGCCGCGATTAGTGCGGGCCCCGCTGCCGTTCCAGGGTGGGCACCAGCGCCATGGCTGCCGCCAGCCCGAGCAGCAGGATCAGCAGGGCCGGTACCAGGGCTGCACCTACCCGTTCGTCGCTGGCGTATTGATACACCCGCACCGAGAGGGTGTCGAAATCGAAGGGTCGTAACGCGAAGGTGAGGGGCAGTTCCTTCACGGTGTCCACAAACACCAGCAGAGCTCCCACCAGCAGCGGACCACGCAGCAGCGGCAGGTGGACCCGCTGCAGCACCTTGAGCCAGCTGCAGCCGAGGCCGGTGGCAGCCTCATCGACACTGGGAGGAATGCGCTCAAGTCCCGCATCCAGTCCACCTTTGGCCACCGCCAGAAAGCGATCGGCATAGCCCCAGACCAGCAGCAACAGCGGACTCAACGCCCAGGGACCGCCCAGCAGCATCAGGGCAAGGGCCAGCACGGCCCCCGGCACGGCGTAGCCCATGCCGGCCAGAAAGGTGATCCGGCGCAGCAGCACCTGGGGAATCCAGCGTTTGGAGATGGCCAGCACCAGGCCAGCTACCACCGTGAGCAGCGCCGCCAGCAGGGCCAGAGCGAAGCTGCGCAGGGTCAGGGCGATCAGGTCTTGGACCGATTCGCCTCGCATCTGATCCCAGCTCGACACGGCCCAGAGCAGGGGAAATCCCAAGGCCAGCATGGGGGGCGACAGGGTGATCACCTGGGCCAGAGCGGCCCTCCAGCCGCTCAGGGACCAGGGCTGCAGCCGGTCTCCCGGCGAGCCCATCCCCCAACGACGGCTGCGGTGGCGGAGCTGCCGCTCGGCTCCGACCAGCACACTCACGATCACCAGTGCGACCAGGGCCAGTCCCACGGCGCCCTGCGGATCACCATCGTTCTGCCAGCGTTGCAGGATCCCCACCGAGAGGGTGGGAACGCCGAGCAGTTCCACGGCTCCCAGCTCATTCACGACCTCCATGCCGCTCAGGGCGATGCCTGCCCCGATCGATGGCAGGGCCATCGGCAGGGCCACCCGGCGAAAGCTGCCCCAGGGGCCCACGCCAAGGCTGCGGGCCGCCTCGATCTGGCGGCGTCCACTCACGGCAAAACTCTCGCTGCCGAGCAGGAAGACGTAGCTGTAGGTGCTCAAGGTGAGCACCAGCACAGACCAGGCCAGGCCATGCACGCGCAGACCGTTGCGGCTGCCCAGATCCACCAGGGTGGCGGCCAGCAGGTAGGACGGCGTCGCCAGCGGTAACAGTTGGGCAATGGCCAGCCAACGCCGCCCTGGGAAGTCGCAACTGGCCGTGAGCCATCCGGTCGTGGTGCCGAGAACGGCGCCGAGCACGCCAACCAGCAGCAGCAGCGCCAGGGTGTTTCCGAGCTGCAGCAGGCCGTCGGGACCGAGATCCAGTGGTTCCGACGCGGCACCGGAGAAGGCGAACAGGGCCAGGCCCACCAGCGGTGCCAGGGCCAGCAGACAGATCAGCCAGACCACCAGCCCCAGGAACAGGCGCCGTGGCGGTCTGCTCTCGAGGCGATCGGCAGGCGATGGCGGGCCTGGGCCCAACGCGCCCTTGGGGGACCAAGGGCTGGATGTCGTGGCAGGGAAGGATGAATCCACGCAATCCTCAGGCGCTTGCACTCATGACCAGCCGTTGGCCTGCATCAACTCCACGGCCTTTCGGTTCTTCTCGCCCATCTGCTGCACCGAGACCCCATCATCTCGGAATGGTCCGAAGTCCTTGAGGATTGCACTGCTGCCGTAACCCTTGAGCGGATATTCAAAATTGGCCTCGGCATAGCCCTCACCGCCGCTGGGGGACGCCAGGAACTCGATCAGACGGGTGGCGGCCTCCGCCTTGGTTGAGTTCCGGGTCACGCCGGCACCGCTGACGTTCACATGAGCCGGGTCGGGGAACACGACCTTGAGCTGCTTGGCCAGGGACTGATCCGCTTCGCCGCTGAGACCGGCGAGCATGCGACCCACGTAGTAGCTGTTCACCAAGGCCACGCCACACTCTCCTTTGGCCACCGCCCGGGCCAGGGGGGTGTCGGAGGTGTAGAAGGGTTGGCTGACATTGGCCACCATGCCCTTGATCCAGCTGACCGTGGCCGGTTCACCCCGTTGAATCAGCTGATCAGCCACCAGGGATTGGTTGTAGACGCTGCGGTTGTTGCGCAGGCAGAGCTTGCCTTGGAGGGCGGGCTTGGCCAGATCGGCATAGGTGCGAATTGTGGCTGGATCCACCATGGCTGGATTCACCACGACCATGCGTACCCGACGGGTGAGTGCGAACCAGCGGCCCTGCGGATCGCGGAGGTTGGCGGGCACATCGCGATCCAGCTGCTTGGAGCTCACCGGCTGGAACAGATCCATGCCCGCGGCCTTGTCAAGGCGGGCAGCATCCACAAGCACCAGCACATCGGCCGGACTGTTGGCTCCTTCGGTGCGAACCCGTTCGATCAGGGCATCGTCCTTGCCTTCCAGCAGGCGCACCCGGATGCCGGTCTGCTCGGTGAAGCTGCGGTAGAGCTCCTTGTCGGTGTTGTAGTGACGGCCGGAGTAGACCCCGAGTTCCTGCACCGGAGTGCGGCCCATCCGACGGACGACCACGGCGGCCCCCGCCGCCACGGCCAGCAGGGCCACAAGCCCAGCGATCACAGGGACGGAAACCGGACGGCGGGGTTGATTGCTGCGAGACATGGAAAAAGGGACCTGCGCTGAAGATCCGAACGTTGTTGGCGGACCCTACGCAGCAGTTCTGCAGAGACCACGACACAAATGAAGCGGCCCGACGTGACATTGGTCACGCCGGGCCGGAGGGATCTGCAGAAACGGGTGGTTCGTGCCGGGATTCAGCGTTGACGGCGCACCGGGATGGGAACCAGCACCGGCTGCATCAGACCGCCGCCACCACTGTCGTCGTCGGAGTCAGCCGTGAGCCAGAAGGCGAGACCGAACAGTGCGAGCACTCCGGTGAAGACAAGCAGTTCAGCCATGGCATCCGGTGCGTGGTCGGCTCAGCGTAGCCACGCTGAACAGTGTGGGTGTAGCCGACATGGCGGTTTTCCTGCCTTGGGATCTCAGCTCAGGGGCGCCAGGGCCAGCACGCCGCCCGCCAGGGTGAGCAGCAGGGCCAGTCGCGCCGTCCAGCCTTCCGGAAGACGGCGGACCGCCAGGAAGGAGCCAGCCACCACAGCGCTGGAGGCCAGTCCCACTCCCAGCCACCAGGTCAGGGCACCGCTGGCCTCCTGGCCATGCAGCAGAGCATGGATGGCCACGGCCAGGGCCACTGGACCTCCGACCAGCGCGAGGGCGGGCGGCCGGGAACGACGCTGCACCTGCAGGATCAAGGCACCCACACCGGAAACGGCAAGAGCCGCCAGGGTTTCGGCCAGTGGTAACTGGGCGCCGCCAGCGCCGATCACCGCACCGATCAGAGCGCCAACCAGGGCGAACACCAACAGGCCGGTGCCCATGCAGGAGGCTGCGGCCCCCACTCCCAGCAGCAGGAGCAGGTGGTCCAGGCCGAGCAGGGGATGGGCGAAGCCACTGCCGAAGCCCGCATCGGCGACGCCGTGGGCGGAAGCGGGCAGGGTCGAGAGCAGGCTGAGGCCAAGGCCTGCCGCCGCAGCCGGCAGCAGGGAACGGTGGATGGAGGGGGGCAGAAGCATGGATGACTCTGTCCGCGCCAGCGCGGGTTGGGAGGGGCGAGCGGTGTTCACGGAGGCTGGTCCCATCCATGCATCCATGGCCTGCATGGATCGGGCCGGCAGATGTGTCTGTGCAGGGTCAGTGTCGGCAGAAATCAGGGCTGGTGAGGGCAGCCAAGGGACAGCACGTCGAGAGAATGGACTGAACCCAGTATCTCGCCTGCTGTCACAGGGCATCGCAGCAATGGAGACAGTGGTGCTGAGAGCGCCAGGGAGTCAGCCACGCCGCTGCCGCTCTGGCTGCCGATCTCAGGCGAAGCCCTTGCCGGCATGTTTGGCCACGCAGGCCTGGAGTTGCTGACGCAGGCGGGTGTGGTCGAGATCGCGGCCAATCAGCACGATCTGATTCTTGCGCTCATCACTGGGCCAGTCGCTGTCATCGATGGAAAAACGCTTGCCAGCCAGGTGGAACACATGGCGCCGCTCACTTTCGTTGAACCAGAGAATCCCTTTGGCACGAAACACACTGCCAGGCAGCTGGTTGTCGAGAAAATTCTGGAACTTGCGCAGGGCAAATGGACCATCGGCAGCGAAGGACAGGGAGGTGAACCCTTCGATCGCCAGATGATCGGGGTGGGCGCCGTGATCATGGTGATGCCCGCCGTGGCCGTGATCGGCATGACTGTGATGGTTGTGATCGTGCTCGGTGTGATCGTGCACGCAATGGCCGTGTTCGTGATCACAGGCGTCGTGATCCGCCGCAGCGGCGGCCCGCTCCTGCTCCGCCTGCTGGCTGGTCGCCACTTTGTCGCTTTCGAACAGGCCCACGCTGAGCAGCAGAGGCAGTGGCACTTCCCCCTTCACCGATCTGAGAATCCGGGCATCGGTCTTGATCGTGCGTAGTTGCCGTTCCAGCTCGGCGAGCCGCTCTTCCTCCACCAGATCGCATTTGTTCAGCAGCAGCATGTCGCTGTAGACGATCTGGGCGCGACCCACTTCTCCGGCCAGAATCTCTTCGCCGAAGTTCTCCGCATCCACCAGGGTGATGATCGAATCGAGGCGGGTCTGCTCGCGCAGATCGCTGCCGAGGAAGGTCATCGCCACCGGCAGAGGATCGGCCAGACCTGTGGTTTCAACCACCAGGTAATCGACGGGGTCAGGACGATCGAGGATGCGGTACACGGCCTCGAGCAGTTCACCGTTAATCGAGCAGCAGATGCAACCGTTGCTGAGCTCGACCATGTCTTCACCGGTGGTGACGACGAGATCATTATCGATGCCGATTTCACCGAACTCGTTCACCAGAACGGCCGTCTTCACCCCCTGCTGATTGGAGAGGATGTGATTCAACAAGGTGGTTTTGCCGGCGCCGAGGAAGCCGGTCAGGATCGTGACTGGCAGGCCTGAGGGCAGCGGCTCCGTCGTTGCCACGGTCGCCGGATCCTGCAGGGGCGCTGTGGCTTCGCTGGCGGCGACACGGCCTGGGGCGGGAGACATGCGCGGTGGGGGAGGACAGCCTGTCTTCAGGGTAAGCGGGCGCGGAGGCTGGTGGCTGCGGCTGGAATCAGGACGGCAGGGCCTGCCGCCACCAGCGCCACCCCTCCAGGTTGATCGCCAGCCCCAGCAGCACCAACACGACCATCAGCACCACTTGATCCAGGCGCGAATCCGGGACGACGATGTCGGCGATCAGGTGGGGAATGTTGGTGATGGTGTAGACGATGCTGAACCAGAAATGAAGGCGCCGCCAGGGTCGCCACCGCCGAGATCCCTGGGGATCACTGGCCGCATAGGCGATCAGAAGCACGGCTAGAAGTGGCAACAGGAAGTATCCCAGCATCGCCCCGAACAGCAGAGGCAGCTGGGCAGCATCCACATGGCTCTCGATCTCCGGCGATTGGCCATGAAACAGAGGCATCAGCCCCAGCTCGACATGGAAGAGCATGGCCAGCAACCAGCAGATCCAGAGGCTGCGCAGTCGCAGGGCGTAGTCGATTGGGAACGTCATCAATGCAGCTGGGAACTGTCGGCTCGGGGCCTCTGCCGCTTCAGTCTGGACAGGATTTTCGCCATTGTTTTCGCCACTGACTTCTCAACGTTGATCGGCTCTCAGGGTTTCAATCATCCAGGACTGGGTCGTAGATCTCCACGGAGTCCCCTTTCTGTCGCTTGGCGCGATACATGGCCAGATCCGCCTGATGCAGAAGGTCAGCAGCAGCTGTGAGAGGGTCGGAGGTCATGGCGATGCCGATGCTGATGCGTGGTTGCAGCACTGCGGTGTCAACGTGCAGCGTGCTGCCCACCTGCTTCTTCAGCCGATGGGCCATGGCGAGCGCCTGCTGCCGACTGCCGCATTGCTCCAGGACAACGACGAACTCGTCTCCAGCAAAGCGCACCAACACGTCGTCGGGGCGCAGTGCGGCCTGAAGACGCTTGGTGATGGCCACGAGCAGGCGGTCACCCACAGTGTGGCCGTAGGTGTCGTTCACTTCCTTGA
Organism: Synechococcus sp. CCY9202; assembly: GCF_034931685.1. Lineage (NCBI taxonomy): Bacteria > Bacillati > Cyanobacteriota > Cyanophyceae > Synechococcales > Synechococcaceae > Synechococcus > Synechococcus sp. CCY9202. Next base: position 27,858 of record NZ_JAYGID010000039.1, on the reverse strand, counting down.
AGCGGTTGAGATCGCAGAACATCACCACTGCCTGACCGGCGTGGCGGTGCAGGCGATCAAGGGCGGTCTGCAGGTAGTCGCCGAGGGAGCGTCGATTGGGCAGGCCAGTGAGCGGATCCTGGTAGGCCTGGTTCTTGAGATGCTGCAGGTTGTGATGGCGTGAGGTCACGTCCCGCTGAACCGAAATCCAGTGGGTGAACCAGCCGCTGGGGTCCTGCAGTGGGGAGATCGCTATGTCCACCCAGTAGGTGCTGCCGTCCTTGCGGTAATTGAGCACTTCGGCGTTGAAACTCCGCCAGTTTTCCAGGGCCGTGCGCATGCCGGCCCGCACCAGAGCACTGGTCCCGGCTCCCTGGAACATCCGCGGACTGCGTCCCAGAACTTCCTGGTAGGAGTATCCGGTCTGGGAAAGCAGCGCGGCATTGGCATAAAGAATCACGGGGCCAGGAGCTGCGAAGGGCTCAGCTGTGGTCACCAGCACCACGTCGCCGATCGCGTGCAGCAACCGCTCAAACAGTTCCACACGTTGGCGCGCGATGGCCTCGGAGCCACGCTGTGGCTGGAGCAGGCTGGGGCCAGCGAAGCCTTCCTCAAAGGCGAGCAGTCCGACCCCCACGCCATCGTCGGTGCGAAACAGTCTCACCAGCAGAGATGTTTCCTGCCAGGGGAGCCAGAGATCACGAGGACCCTCCTGGGTCATCACCAGGCTGTGCAGCTGGATCGCTTCGGCCAGGGCTGGCCAGAACGGCAGGAGGGCGCCACCGATCGCTGCGCTCAGACCCTCTCCCAGACAGGCATGGGCCTCGCGATCGGCGTAGAGGATCGTGAGGCAGGCCTTATCGATGCCAGGGCTTTGGGGGTCAAGGCCCCTGATCAGCAGCAGACCATCGCCGGGAAGCAGCAGAAAGGGTTCGAGGCCGGCAGAGGAATCCTCCGGGCGCAGAATCACTCCGGTGATCGTTGATTCGCTGTCAGACGCACGCTCCATGGGCTCCGGGCGGGATCGACCCGGCGGATCAAGGCTGGCTTGATCAACTGCGGAGCCGCTGGATACGGATTGAATATCAATGCTAAAGGGTCCTATTGCTGACCCCCCCCCCCCGAAGTGTTCCAACAATTTGCTCATTATGCATCAAATCATCTCGCTGGCCATAGACTTGTGGCGCTGGAAACATGTTTCGTGATCCAGGCCTCCACGTCATCCGCCGCTGCGGCGTATCGAGCCGGAGAGGCTTGGGCCACGACCCTGCGGTGCGGCAAGAGGTGAGAAGCCTGTCGGCGGACCTGCCGGACCTTCCATCGGAATCCCGGTAACGGCGGCTTAGCTTGATCGCCTTGCGTTGACGTGGGCACTGCAGAGGATCAGCTCCCAGGCCCCCGTACCTGACCTCTTTGTCCGCCTGCATGCAAGGCCCACCCGATTCCGGCCAGCTCTCTTCAGGTCAGCTGCCTGCCAATCAGCCCTCCTCCAGTCAACCGACGCGATGGAGTCGGCGCCAGATCCTTCCCCTCGCGGCCGGAGCCCTGGGGCTGGGCCTGGGGGGTCTGCTGTTGCCGCGGTCCGGCGGGGTTGGGCGACAGCCTCCCGCCGGTCAACGCCATCCACCGCTGTCCCCTGCCGGCGAAGGGGATAGGCCGCTTCCCTTCGACCCGATGGCGGTCCTGCGGGAGTTCCACACCGGTACCGTCCGCCGGGAAGACGGCCGCCTTGTGCGGGAATTTGATCTCACGGCCGACACCACCCTGCTGCCGCTCAACCCGGCCGTGACCTTCAAGGCCTGGGCCCTGAATGGACGGGTGCCCGGTCCGACCCTGCGGGCCAATGCCGGCGATCGCTTGCGGATCGTGTTCCGCAACCAGGACAGCACCTCCCACAGCCTTCATTTTCATGGCATCCATCCGGCCGCGATGGATGGGATCCGACCCGTGCGCCACGGGCGCAACACCGTCTATGAATTTGATGCCGAACCTCACGGCATCCATCCCTACCACTGCCATGTGGCCCCGGTGACCCGTCATGTGAGTAAAGGGTTGTATGGCCTGTTGATCGTGGATCCTGTCACGCCACGACCGCCCGCCGACGAACTGGTGCTGGTGATGGGGGGCTATGACCTGAAGGGCCAGGGGCGCAATGATCTGTATGCCTTTAATGGCATCCCGAATTACTACCGGGATCATCCGATCGATCTCTATCAAGATGCTCTGATTCGACTTTATGTTCTTAACATGGTCGAGTGGGATGGGCCGCTCACCTTCCACCTCCATGCCAATCTCTTCAAGGTGTATCGTTCCGGTCTTTCCTCCACTCCGGATGAGCTGAGTGATGTGATCACCATGGGTATGGCGGAGCGCCATATTCTGGAGTTCAGCTATCGCTACCCTGGCCTATACATGTTTCATCCCCACCAGGATCAGATCGCCGAGCGCGGCTGCATGGGGCATTTCAACGTTGTGCCGCGCCCGATCAACGGTTGATCACGCGGCCAGGTCACGTTCGTCACACTTCAGCGTGACAGAAGGCTTTGCCCTTTGCCGAGGCCGGCGGAGGATCGCCCCATCCAGCTGTTGCCGATTCCATGGGTCAGGGGCGCCGTGCCATTGAACTGTTTCTCGCCCTCGGTGCTTCGGCGGGTCTGGCTGTGGGCTGCGGTCTGCCCTATCAGGACGGCGCGGCGGGGCCCGAGAGCGGCGGCGCCACTGCCACGTCCCCTGCCCCTGGCGCAGGCCACCACGAAGGTGGAGAGGGGGGCGAGGGAGGCGAGGGCGAAGCCGGGCACGGCAACACTAGCCATGGCGAACGCAAGGATCCGGGCTCACCGCTCACCTACGCCACGGTGCTGGGCCTGATGCAGGGGCACCTGCTGGTGGCCGGCGAGCTGATGCAGCGGGGCCGGGCTGCGGATGCTGAACCCCACCTGGCCCATCCCGCCGATGAGCTCTACGGCGACCTGGAGCCGGAACTCAGCCGCCGGGGTGCGGTGCCCTTCCGAGGCAAGCTCACGGTGCTGCAAGACCTGATCCGTACAGCTCCCACGGCACCGGCCACCGCGCAAGCCGTGGAAGAGGCCCGCCGCTCGATCGATCAGGCCCTCGCCGTGCTGCCGAATTGGGAGCGCCGCGATCCGGCTTTTGTGGCGACGGTGATTCGGGAGTTGCTCAACACCGCCGCCAGCGAGTACGAGGCGGCCATCACCGATGGCCGGATCGCTGAAACGGTGGAATACCAGGACTCCAGGGGATTTGTTCTCTACGCCGAGCAGCTCTTCAGCGGCATCGCGCCGCAACTGGCAGCCAGCGACCCTGCCCTGGAGCGGAAGCTGGCGTCCACCTTCGCGGCCCTGAAGCCGGCCTGGCCCGATCCGGTGCCGCCCAGTCGCCCCGTGCTCACGGCTCAGGAGGTGCGGCAACGGACGGCCGCCCTCTGAGAGAGGCCGCTCTGAGAGACTCCCGTTGGACGCTCCTCCAACAGGGCGGAGCGTCGACTGAGGCATCCGGTTGATCCAGCAAACTGCTGCAACGGTGAGAATGATTCTCGCTCTTGGCGCAGGGCGCTCGCCGCTTTGTCGCCCCTGATCCCACCGATGTCCCAAACCCCTTCAGCCTTTGTGACGCATCCGATGGTCAGCCCCGCCGCCGCTCGCCGCCGTGCCTGCCTCGCCCCTCTGGCGGCAACGCTGCTGCTCAGCCCCCTTGCCGCTGAGGCAACGGAGCTGAATCTCGAGGGGATGAACCGTTACGCCGCTGCCGCCGGCCTGGAGGGCCAGGAGCAGGTCACCAGCATCAACCAGTTCTCCGACGTTCGCCCCACGGACTGGGCCTACCAGGCTCTCAGCAACCTGATCGAGCGCTACGGGTGCGTCGCCGGCTATCCCAACGGCACCTACAGGGGCGGTCAGGCCATGAGCCGCTACGAAGCGGCGGCCCTGCTGAACGCCTGCCTCGATCGGATCACCGAGGTGACCGACGAGCTCAAGCGCCTGATCAAGGAGTTCGAGAAGGAGCTCGCCGTCCTCCGCGGCCGCGTCGACGGCCTTGAAGCCAAGGTGGGCGAGCTGGAGGCGACCCAGTTCTCCACCACCACCAAACTCTCGGGCCTGGCCACCTTCGTGCTGGGGGGCAATGCCTTTGGCGGCAGCGCCGCCGCGCTGGTGGAGGACAGCCGCCGCCGCTTCGGTGCCACCACGTTCAATTACGACGTCCAGCTCAATTTCGACACCTCCTTCACCGGCAAGGACCTGCTGCGCACCACCCTGCGCGCCGGCAACTTCGATGGTGACACCAACAGCTTCGGCGGTGCCGGTCCGACCAACCTCTCCCAGCTGGAGACCGCCTTCCAGGAGGAGGCCGGTCCCAATGTCGTGGGGATCGATCGGCTCTTCTATCAGGTTCCGCTCGGGGCCGGCCTCACCGCCACCATCGGCGCCCGGGTGGGCCAGGAGGACATGCTGGCCCTCTGGCCCAGTGTCTACCCCGATTCTGCGGTGCTGGACGTGCTCACCCTCAACGGGGCACCGGCGGCCTACAACAAGAATCTCGGCGCCGGCGCCGGCCTCTGGTGGCAGAGCGACGGGGGTCTGAGCCTCAGCGCCAGCTACGTGGCGGCCCATGGCCAGGAGGGCAATCCGGCTCAGGGCGGCATCGCCACCGATGGCGCCGGGGGCACCGGCACGGTGCAGATCGGCTACGGCCAGGAGACCTGGGGCGTGGCCGCGATCTGGTCACGCATCCAGAACGGCAACGACCTCGTGGTCTACGGCACCCCCTTCACCCTCGACAGCTACCTGTTGCCTGGCAGCACCGATGCCTTCGGACTGAGCGGCTACTGGCAACCGCAGACGACGGGCTGGATTCCCTCGATCAGCGCGGGCTGGGGCATCAATCGCAGCCGCTACGACGATGCCCCGGCGGGCAGTGTGCGCACCAGCCAGTCGTGGAGCGTGGGCCTGCAGTGGCTCGACGCCTTCGCCAGCGGCAATGCCGCCGGCATGGCTGTGGGACAGCCCACCTTCGCCACCAGCCTCGAGGGTGGCGACACACCCCGCGACGGCAATTTCGTCTGGGAGTGGTGGTACAAGATGCAGCTCACCGACAACATTTCGGTGACGCCGGCGCTCTTCTACCTCAGCCGCCCGCTCGGGCAGGACAGCCCGGACGGCCGCAGCTTTCATCAGTTCGGCGGCCTGGTGAAGACCTCCTTCAGCTTCTGATCCGCTTCGGTCTCCTGCCGCTGCCGGCAGTCGCGGCACAGCCCGAAGAATTCGAGGGTGTGGAACAGGGGCTGGAAGCCGGCCAGGTCCCCGTCCGGCAGGGCCAGGCCATGGACGGGGCAGTGGTGCAGCACCAGGGAGGTGCCGCAGTCGACGCAGGTGAGGTGGTGTTCATCCCGCTCGGTGGGGGCGAACAACGCTTCGCCCGTGGGTAGATGGCGGCAACGCACCAGCCCCCGCTGCTGGAGTTGGCGCAGGTGCCGGTACACCGTGGCCAGCCCCATGGCCTGGGGACTTCCCCGCAGGCGGGCGTGGAGCTCCTGGCCGGAGAGTTCCGCATCGGCCCGGCCGAGCTCCTCCAGCAGACCCTGCTGGCGAGGCGGAAGTCGATCAGTGGTGGGGGGCGGACCCATGGAACGCGAAGCGACAGGCGTCGGGGGGTTTGTTCTACCCCGCCGGTAGCCATTGCGCCTGCAGCACGGGCTGATCGAGGGGATCGAGTTCCAGGCGAGTGGCGTCGATCAGCACGGCGCGCGCCGCCGTCACGGTCTGCTTCGGACCCGTCGTGCTGCCCGCCGCGGCGACGGGCCGGAGCGTCGCCAGCAGGCGGTCGGTGCTGGGGTCGTACTGCAACCCCTTACCGGGCTCCAGTTCCCAGCCCGTCAGGGTGCGGCGGCGCAGCAGCCGGCCCTGCCGATCGAGGGAGAGCAAGGTGAGGCGTTGGGCCACGGTGGCGTCCAGCAGCAGCACCCAGACCCGCTGGCCGCCCCGATCACAGGCACTGGCCATCAGGGCTTGCGAACCCACCCAGAGCTGTCGCGGTGCCTGGCCGGGTTCCACCAGCTCCAGCGATCGGCGGAAATCGGGCCAGTGGCGCACCAGCAGGGCCCTGCCGGCCTGGGGGCAGAAGCTGCTCAGATCCCGGCTGCCCGGCAGGACCTGGCGCCGGGCAACCCGGGGGGGCAGATCCACCAGGGCCAGTCCCTCAGGCAGGGGCACCACCGCCGCTCCCCCCTCCGGCAGCAGCTGCACCCCCCCGGAGGCCTCCAGATCGAGCAGGCGTGAGTCGCCCCCAGCTGACCAGAGGCGCAGCACCGATTCTCCCGGCATGCCCATGGTGGACTGGACCAGCAGATCGCCGCGCTGGTTGCCGCTGAGGTGGGCAAACGTGAGGCTTTCGGGCAGCAGAGGTTCCAGGCGGCCCGCCTGGACGGGGCCCAGTCCCTGGGCCAATGGGGCGAGGTTGCGTTGCCGCAGGGGCAGGCGCCAGACCCGGTGCTCCCCCTCCGGCGAACGGCTCACCAGAGCCAGCGACCGGCCGCCGCCGGTGGGCTGGACCTGCAGGATCCGGTGCCACACCGGCGAGAGGGGATGCCAGCGACCGTCCCGCTCCCGCAGCTGCAGCTGTTCGCCCCCCGGCACCGGCACCACGGCCAGCACCCGCGGCCGCGGATCCCACCACCAGGCGCCAGGCCGCAGGGCCAGCCCGCGCCGATCGCGCCCCTCCAGCTCCAGGCGCAGGGGCTCGCTCAGGCGTTGCCCCGCTGAAAGACTCAGCATCAGACCATCGCCCTCCCCCAGCCAGCGGTGCTCCAGGGGCGGCTGCAGCCGACTGGACCTGGCGATGCTGGCGCTGTCCATCGGCCGGCTGAAGCGGCTGCGCAGGGCCGCAGGGCCGGAGCTGGCGGGCGCCGGTTCGAGGGCCTCCAGCCTTGGAGGCTGGCGCAACAGCCATTGCTGCTGCGCCAACGCCAAAACTGCCGGGACCCCGAGGGCGAGCAGCAGCTGCCTCATGGCTCCAGGGGCCGGGCCGGCCGTGGGATCTCTCGAATCTGGGTGGGCACCACCACCAGACGCTCGCCGCCGGGCTTGCTTTCCAGGGCCATTCGCCCCTCGAGGGCAAGCCACTGGTCGGCCCGAGGCAGGGGCGAGGTTGTCGGCCAGCGGACCGGCATTCCCACGGGGGTGGCATCGGCCAGGCAACAGCGCACGAGCAGGCGGGCCAGCTGCGGAGGTTCCCCCTCCATCGGCAGCACGAAGCCGCTGATGCGCACCGGATCACCGACGAACAGGCGGGGATCGGGCTGGCTGCGCAGCAGCCGGACCCAGTCGGTGAGGCTGCGCTGGGCCGGGGGCAACACGAAGCTGAGGCCCTCCTCGCTGGTGGTGTCGCGGGGGCGCTGGCCCGCCAGATCCGCAAAGGAGGGGTTCGGCGGCACGGCCAGCACCAGCAGGGCGAGCACCGCAGTGCCCAGTAGCCCCGGTAGTTGGTTACGGCGCAGCCGATCCGCTCCAGGGGCCCCGGCCTTGCTTCCCTGGCGCCAGGCCTGGGCCATCTGCAGGACTCCCAGCAGCAGCAGCAAAGCCCCGGCCAGCCAGACCAGCGGATGGAACACCTCGCGCAGCAGCAGGGCGAGCCGGTCGCTGGCGGCACTCTGCAGCAGCACCAGCCCCCACAGGCCCAGTCCCAGGCCCCGCCAGAGGGCGGCCCGCCGGGGCAGATCCCCCCAGCCGGGGCGATGGGGTGGGGTCAGCCGCGCCACAGGTTCACCCATTGCCCAATCAGCAGCACCGTCAGGCTCGCACCGGCGGCGGTGAGGGCCAGTCCTACGGGACGCAACAGCAGCCCCAGCAGACCGACCAGCTTGAGGTCGATCACCGGCCCGAGCAGAAGGAAGGCCAGCAGTGCCCCGGGGGTGACCTGGGCCGCGAAGCTCAGGGCGAGGAAGGCATCCACGCTCGAGCAGACCGAAACGATCAGGCTGAGCAGCATCAACGCCACGATCGACAGGGTGGGGGCGCCGCCCACCGCCAGCAGCCACTCCCGCGGCACCAGGGTCTGGACCAGGGCCGCCATGACGCAGCCCAGCACCAGCAGCACCGCCAGATCGAGGAACTCCTGGCTGCCGTGGCGCAGCACCTCACACCAGGGTGGCCGCGGCGGGTTGACGGCCGCCGGCACCATGGCGGCATTGCCCCCCAGCACCCCCGTGCTGCGCTCCAGCAGGTTCACGCTGGCCAGGGGCTGATGCAGACGCCGTTCGGCCAGCAGATCCGGCTGCAGCAGGCGGGATTCCGGCAGCAGCGCCAACAGGCTCGCCAGAGCCAGGGCCACCAGCACGGCTCCCAGGGGCCGGGCCAGCAGCAGCCAGGGCTTGTTGGGGAAAGCGGCCCAGGTGCCGGCCAGCACGATCGGGTTCAGCACCGGCGCGGCAAACAGGAAGCCCAGGGCTGTGCCCAGGGGCGCCCCACCGGCCAGCAGGCGGCGGGCCACCGGCACATTGCCGCACTCACAGGCCGGTAGGGCGAAACCGAGGGCAGCCCCGGTAAGGGGACCGCCCAGGGGATGGTGGGGGAGCTGTCGCAGCCAGCGGCCGCCGGGGGCCAGCCAGCGGGCCACCGACGAGATCAGCACCCCCAGCAACAGGAAGGGCATGGCCTCGATCAGCAGCCCCTGGAACAGGGCCCAGGCCGTGGCCAGCCGGGCCGCGTTCATCCGGCCACCTCCGTCCGGAACCAGGTGGGGGTGGCCTCGTAGCAGGCGGCGTTCTTCTCGTTTTCACGGGCCTCCACCTTCCAGCAGCAGGCACGCCCCCCCTCCTGCTCCCGCAGCAGGGTGTTGGCCCAGCCCCACACCAGCTCGGCGCTGGCCTCCATGCCCACGTTGTCCATCACCCGCAGATCGAGGGCGCCGCCGGCGTGCAGGCGTTGCCAGTCCGGCAGGAGCGGGTCGTCGGCATTCACCAGGAAGGTGTGGTCGAACTGGTCGGCGAGGCGCTGCTCCAGGCCGCTGAGGGCTGAGAAGTCCACCACGAAGCCGTGCTGGTCCAGCTGGAGAGCCCGAAACCAGACGGTGAAGGAGCGGCTGTAGCCGTGCACGAAACGGCAGTGGCCGCTGTGTCGCCACTGGCGATGGCAGCAGGGATAGCCGCTGAAGGTCTTGGAACAGGTGTGACTCAAGGGGCTCGGCGGACCGGCGGCAAGTCTGCTGTGTCCTGCGGCCGGTCGGGGCGCTGCAGGGCCCTGCGGGAGCTATCGGCGGGAGTGGGCGGAATCCGTGGGCGTCGGAAGGCGAAACTGGCTGTGGTTCCGCTTCCGACTGACCTGCGGGTCCCGATGACCATGACCGAACCCCTGGAGGGAAGCCTTCAGTCGTTGCCCCCGCTGCGCTTCAACGACGCTGGCCTGATCCCGGCGATCGCCCAGGACTGGCTCGATGGGGCCGTGCTGATGGTGGCCTGGATGAACCGGGAGGCGATCGAGCGCACCCTCTCCAGCGGCGAGGTGCATTACTGGAGCCGCTCCCGGCAGGAGCTCTGGCACAAGGGCGCCACCAGCGGTCACTTCCAGCGGCTGCGGGGCCTCCGCTACGACTGCGATGCCGACGTGCTGCTGCTGACCATCGAGCAGATCGGTGACGTGGCCTGCCACACCGGGGCGCGCAGCTGCTTCTACGACCAGGGCCCGCTGGCCACCGCCGGTGGAGCGGAGGCCCCGCCTCCCCCTGCCGACGCCTGCACCGAACTGATGCGGGTGATCGAGGGCCGCCGCGACCAGCCGGAACCGGGCAGCTACACCAACAAGCTGCTGGAGGGGGGTGATAACCGCATCCTCAAGAAGGTCGGTGAGGAGAGCGCTGAGTTCGTGATGGCCTGCAAGGACGACGACGGCCCTGCGATCGCCGGTGAGGCGGCGGACCTGCTCTTTCATCTGCAGGTGGCTCTGGCCCACCACGGGGTGAGCTGGCGGCAGGTGCAGGAGGTGCTGGCCTGCCGGCGTGGCGCTCCCCGCCGCGACTAAGCGGGGAACCCACTACCACCGGTGGCGATGCCGCCCAGCCCTGCTGCCACCGCAGCCCACCACTGCGCCGCCACCTCCGGTGTGCCGTACCACCGCGGTCCGAAGGCGCCACCATGGGCCACCCCGGCCAGGGTGATCGCCTCGGATCCAGCCAGCAGGGCCGAAGTCACGGGCACAAGACCATCGCCAGGGGCGTCGGCATCGCCGCAGATGTTGCGGTAGGAGGACGGAGCGAGGCGGCGGGCGGTGGGGCTGAAGGCAGCGGGTGGGAGGTCCCCCGCCACCGAGACGTAGCGCACCTGATCGGCGAAGGGGCAACCGGGCAGCTCCCGGTCGACCCGTTGGCGCAGCGGCGTGGCCCGCCGCGCGGTGTGGGGACTGCCGAGCATCACCAGGGTGTCGGCTCGGGCTTTGCCGTTGTAGGTGCGACCTTCAAAGGGTTGATCCGCCAGGAAGAGGCGCAGCATCACCCCACCGGAGCTGTGGCCGATCAGGGTGACGCGGCCCGTGGAGGAACGGGCGGCCTGTTCGGCCACCAGGACGGCGACCCGATCGAGCAGCCGCACCCAGCCGAAGGGGAAGGAGGTGAGCAGCCAGTCGAACCGGCTGGCGGGCACCAGCAGCACCGGCTGGGAGGTCTGGTCCTGGAGCCAGAGCCGCAGGGGTTCGTAGGCCTCGGCGGTGATCAGGAAGCCACCGAGGATCACGATCGGCTGCTGGGTCATCGCCGGGGGCGTCACGGACAGGCCACCAGCCAACCATCCCCCCGGCAGGATCGGCCCAATCACCTGGGAGAATGATTCTCATGCTTCTGGCGTTGCCATGGCCTCCCTGCTTCCCGCGTGCCTGGGCGTCCTGCCGGGGGTGGCACTGCTGCTTCTGGCCGGATGCACTGCCCCCGTCGGTGGGCCCGCATCCCCGCCGACCGCTGAAACCGGGAGGGCCGAATCCGGGGCGATGCCACCTCGGCCGGTGGTTGTCACCACGGTGCTGCCGATCACGTTGCTGACCCGGGCCGTGGCCGGCGACTGCGCCACGGTGGAGCCCCTCTTCCCCTCCACCACCGATCCCCATGACCTGCAGGTGCGACCGGCCGAGATGGCCCGTCTCGCCCGGGCCAGGGTGCTGGTGCGCAACGGCCTCGGCCTGGATGACTTCCTGCTGCCCCTGATCGACGGTGCCGGCCGTTCTGATCTGCGGGTGATCGAGGCCAGCCGCGGTGTCACTCCCCTGCCGGCGGACCACGACGATGGCCATGGGCATGGCGGTGACCACGACCATTCAGACAGCCATGGGGATGTGAATCCCCATGTGTGGCTCGACCCCCTGCGGGCCCGTCAGCAGGTGGGCACCATCCGCGATGGGCTGATCGCCGCCGACCCCAGCTGCCGCAAGGGTTACGACGAGCGAGCGGAGGCCTTCTCGCGACAACTCACCGCTCTCCACCAGACGCTGGATCGCCAGCTGACTCCCTATCGGGGCCGCACCGTGGTGACCTTCCATGATCTGCTGCCTTACTTCGCGGTGCGCTACGGACTCCAGCGGGCCGTGCTTGTCAGCCTGCCCGGGGAGAGTCCCTCCATCGCCGCCCTCGAGCAGGCCGGTCGCATCGCTCGCCGGGAGGGTCTGCGGGGCCTGCTGGCCGAGCCCCAGCAGAACAACCGGGCCCTGGTGGCCCTCTCCCGTGATCTGGGTCTGCCGATCCTGCGCTTCGATCCGTTGGAGCGGGGTGAGGAGAGCAGCGAACCGTCCGCCGCCCGCTATCTGCGCACCATGGAGGCGAACGGTGCCGCGGTGGCCGCCGCGCTGGGAGGGTCGGCGGCCCGGTCCGCCGGGGTGGGCGCTCCCGCGGATCGCTAGGTTGAAGCGATGGCGGAAATGATTCTCGAAGTCAGCGGCCTCACGGTGCGGCGGCGGGGTACCACCGCGGTGGAGAACGTCAGCTTCTCGCTCGCCGCTGAATCCGATACCGCGCTGGTGGGCCCCAATGGCGCCGGCAAGAGCACCCTGGTGCAGGCCATCCTCGGTCTGCTTCCCCATCAGGGCGGCCAGGTCCGGCTGCTGGGCGAACGCCTGGATGGCCGGGGCCGCCTTCCCGTCAGCGTGCGCGAGCAGATCGCCTATCTGCCGCAGCGGCTGGCCCTGACCGGACCCATCCCGCTCACCGTGACGGAATTCGTGGGTCTCGGTTGGGATGGCACCAGACTGCGCCTGCCCTGGAGAGGCGAGGGGCGACGCCGTGATGCCATCCGCTCCGCCCTGGCCAAGACGGGCTGCGAGGGCTTCGCTGAGCAGCGGATCAGTGACCTCTCCGGCGGGCAGCTCAAACGGGTGCTGCTGGCCTTCTGCGTGGTTCGCCCCCGCCGGCTGCTGGTGCTCGATGAAGCCCAGGCGGGCCTCGATCCCCAGGCCTCGGAGGCCTTCCAGCAGCTCCTGTTCAGCCTGCGGCGCAGCGAGGGCTGGACGATCCTGCAGGTCTCCCACGACCTCGACATGGTGCGCCGCACCTGTGATGGGGTGCTCTGCCTCAACCGCAGCCTGCGCTGCTCCGGCAGCCCCGATCATGCCCTGAGTCAGGCCCAGCTGGAGCGGCTCTATGGCCGCGACTATCTGCCCTATCACCACCACCATGGCGCCGGTGGGTGACGCGGTCTCGTTTCCGGAGCTGCTCGCCCTGCCCTTTCTGCAGCGGGCACTGCTGGCGGGTGCCCTCACCGGCGCCCTCGGAGGCGTGCTGGGCAGTTTCGCGGTGCTGCGCCAGCTCTCCTTCTTCAGTGATGCCCTGGGCCACTCGGCCCTGCTCGGCATCAGCCTGGGCGTGGCCCTGGGACTGAATCCCACCCTGGTGCTGATTCCCTTCGCGGTGCTGTTCGCCCTGCTGGTCAATCACCTGGTGGAGCGCAGCCAGCTGCCCACCGACGCCCTGCTCAACATCATCTACTCCTCCTCCCTGGCGATCGCGGTGGTGGCCCTGAGCCTGCTGCCCGGGTACCAGGGCGGGCTGCAGCAGCTGCTCTTCGGCGACATCCTGGGGGTGGACGGGCTTGATCTGCTGCTGGTCACTCTGTTGCTGCTGGGGGTCGGCACTTACCTGTTGGCGACCCGCAGCAGCCAGATCCTGCTCAGCCTCGATGAGTCCCTTGCCCTCTCCCGCGGGGTGGAGGCTCAGCGGCAGCGCCTGCTCTTCGTGGTCGTGCTGGCGGTGGTGGTGGCGGTGTCGATCAAGGCGGTGGGGGTGCTGCTGATCAGTGCCTTCGTGGTGATTCCGGCCTGCGCCGCGCGGCTGGTGAGCCGCCACTTCGGTGGCTATGTGCTGCTGGCCGCCGCCCTCGGCAGCGGCGGCGCCGTGGTGGGCGTGCTGGCCTCAGCGTTCCTCAACCTTCCCTCCGGACCCTGCGTGGTGATCGTGCAGCTATTGGGCTTCCTGCTCGCCCTGGCTGCCGGCCGGAGGCTGCAGGGCCGGGCCGCCTGAGTCGGGGGCGAAAACACTGGGCTGCTGCTGCAGCCAGCGGAGGGTGGCGCGGTCGCGGGGACCGATCTCCAGCACTGGGTTTGCCCCTGGCACCGCTGCCATCACATCAGCAGGCTGGTCGCTGTGGCCCCACAACCCGAAAGCATGGCCCAGTTCATGCAGGGCGGTGGCTTCGATGCCCAGCTGCCGTTGGTTCGGAGAGAGCAGCACCTGCAGGCGGGGCTCCAGCTGCCAGGCACCGTTGTGCCGTACCCAGCGCGCCCCCAGCAGCTCAGCGCGCCCATGGCTGGCCCGCTGCTCTCCCTCCAGAAGCCGCAGCGGCGGTCGGCGCCGCAGCACCTGAATCTGGGCGGCGGCGGGATCCTCCACCCGCTCGATCACCAGCAGCTCCTGCCAGCGGGTCAGGGCCGCCTCCACCGCCTCGCTCCAGCGGCGATCCCAGAGGGAGGCCTCGTCCCCGATCGGTTCGATCCAGACGCACCAGGGAGAGCGGTGAATCCAGCCCCAGGGGCCAGGTTGGAGCCGGTGGCGGTAATCCTCGAAACCCTCGGGACTGGCTGCTGACGCTGCCGTGCCGCTCGATGGCCTGGTAGTCGGTGTCCTGGCGATCGAGTCTTGGGTGATCGGCGTCTCTGGTGGAACTGCCGCAAGGACCGCCTCGGGCACTGGGCAATTGGGTTGATCCGAGACTGTGGGGGGTGCCAGCGGAGCCCTGGGAACCGGGGAAACTGACCTTGCGGCCGGAGGTGGCGCCATCGCGCCAAACAGCAAGACTGCAAAGGCTGACCCTGAAGCCGCACTGGCGATCAGGATCCGCCCGGTGCGGCCAGTCCTCACCCGGCTCCTCCAGGCAGTCCAACGCCGCGAGCCATCAACGTGGCCAACAGGGGGATGGCGGCGAATCCGGCCAGCTCGATGTTGAGGATCCAGCCCAGACGCTTGGCCAGGGCCTCGCTCACCTGCGGAGCTTCACCCTTGCGCAACGGAATGGCCCAGAGGATGTAGGTGATCGTGGGATAGAGCGACAGGCCCCCCACCGACAGGTAAAGGCCCACCTTCCACCAGAACAGGGGATTCTCGGTGTAGAAGGCGCTGCCCTGGCCGAAGTGGAGCACGCGCAGGATGCCGCTCCCCAGCAGGGCCAGGGCTGCCAGGCCGTAGACCACGTCAGTGATCACCATCAGCGTGGCGTCCTGCTTGCTGGGGTTGGGGCGGATCAGCCGCCGCTCCAGCACCAGGGCCCCGAAGCAGAGCATGAAGCTGAGGTAATGCACGTAGGCCACGCCGGCGCTGGAGAGCACCGGGGTGGGCAGGGCAGCGAAGCCTGGCATCGATGGGGTGGAGCGTTGGCAGCGACGGTAGCCAAGGCACTTCGGCCTCAGCGGACGGCCACCGCTGCTCTGGACAGACCGCTGCCCGGGACAGACCGTTGTTCAGGGCAATCCTCTTCTGATGACAACGCGCATCTCAGAACCAACCTCTCGGCTGGGGCCCACCGCATCCGCCGATCCAGGCAATACGCCCCAAGGGCTGCAATTGTAATCAGATGAAAGTGTAGGAACTGGAAGAGAATATGTAATCAGTCAAAGGTTACGAAGAGAGTCGAAACGTTGGTTGTCATTCATCTGGCTCGTGTCCCCTGATCAAATCAGCCTAGGTTCAATTCAGTCTCGGTAGTGGTTGTAATGGCGACATCGCTCAGCGCCTATCTCGGTGAAATCGGTCGGCATCAACTTCTCACTCCCGAGCAGGAGCTCACCCTCGGGCGAAAGGTGCAGGCCATGGTGGGGCTACAGGAGCGCTGCCACGACGCTGGCGGCAGTGGCCCCGCCTGCGAGTACAGCGATCTCGAGCGGCGCACCATGCGTCTGGGTGAGCGCGCCAAGGACCAGATGATCACCGCGAACCTGCGGTTGGTCGTGAATCTGGCCAAGCGCTACCAGGGCAAGGGGCTGGATCTGCTCGATCTGATCCAGGAAGGCACCCTGGGGCTCACCCGCGCCGTCGAGAAATTCGATCCCACCCGCGGACATCGCTTCAGTACTTATGCCTACTGGTGGATTCGTCAGGGACTGAACCGTGCCCTGTCCACCCAGAGCCGCACGATTCGGATCCCCGTCAATGTGAACGAGAAGCTCACCAGGCTGCGGGCCGCCAAGGCCCGCTATCTCCAGGCCAATGGACTACCCCCCGCCGCCAGTGATCTGGCCCGGATGATGCAGTTGCCCTTGGGTGACGTCGAGGATCTGCTGGGCTGCGAGTTGCGCAGTGTCACCGTGAGCCTGCAGGGGGTGGTGAAGTCGAAGGCGGACCCCTCCGAACTGGTGGACGTTCTGCCCAGCAACGAAATGCCGCCGATGGAGCGGGCAGAGCTGGCCGAACGCAGTGCCTCGGTGTGGGCACTGCTGGAGCGGGCCAGCCTCACACCCAAGGAGCGCACCGTGGTGCTGTTGCGGTTCGGGCTGGATGGCAGCAATGAATGGCGCACCCTGGCGGAGGTGGCCCGTCAACTGGCCTGCAGCCGCGAATATTGCCGACAGGTGGTTCAGCGGGCCCTGCGCAAGCTGCGGAAAGCCGGCATCGAGAGCGGTCTGGTGGAAGCAGAATGAAAGTCCTGCGCGACCGGCGCCATGACTTCCAGCTCCGCGGCATCTTCGGCACGGCCTTCCTCCTTCGCCGCTGAAGGTTTCGATCCCGATCCCCCAGGACTGGAGGTGGAAGCTGAGGTGCTCGAAAGCCGGGTGGTCGATGAGGCCGTGCTGCTGCGCCTGCTGCGCCGCGCCGGGCGGCTGGTGGCACGGCCGGCCCTGGAGTGCCTTGAGCTGCTGCTTGATGCCTCCACTCCCGCCCAGGTGCGGTTCACCGTGCTGGCGGCTCTCACCTATCTGCTGGTGCCGATCGACCTGATCCCCGATTTCATCCCGGCGGCTGGCTTCAGCGACGATCTGGTCGCGATCACGGCCCTTCTGGGGCTCTGCACACGCCATCTCACCCCCGACATCAAGCGCCGGGCGCAGCGCAGACTGGATCGCTGGTTCCCCCCCGGCCGCTGATGCCGTCCCTGAGTACCGATCAGCGCGAAGATCTCCAGTCTTTCCTCAAAGACTGGCTTCGCCATGCCGGCCGCAACCAGGCCGATCTGAGGCGGGCACTGCGGGCCGCTTCGATTCGGATGCCGGTGCTGGTGGACGCGCTTGAACAGATCCACCACACCGATGGATTGACGGGCCTGGCGGAGCGGCTCTGCGGCATCGAGGAGCTCTGGCAGCAGGAGGATCAGGGGGTGGATCCTCAGGCAGCGGTGGGTCATTCGGCCCTCGACGATCAGCTGGGTGAACTGGATCTGTTGTTGCAGGAGATCCGCGGCGATCGTCAGCCCTGACAGCCAACAGGCAAAGTGTGGCCAACCAGCCCATTTCTCCCGTCCAGTCCGACGATCCCCTTGCCACCTCTGACATGACGACCTCGCGCCGCACCAGCAGCTCCCTCCTCGCCGGGCTGGCCTTGATCACGGCTTCCACCAGCCTGGCTCTGCTCTGTGCCGACCCTGGCAGAACCCAGAGCCAGAGGTTTCTGCTGGGCCCTGGCAGCTCGGTCGGCCCCTCCACCAAGGTGAAACCTGAGAACTGCGTCACCGCCGAGGATGGTTCGATCACCTGTGACACCAAGCTGGAGAATTCCCCCAGCGACACGCCGGCAAGGCCCCAAATGGATCCTTTCCCGAACTGACTGACCCAGAGTCGACAGCGATGCGCATGCAGCCGTGCAGATGAAAACGAGGCCCTGGTTTCGGCGTGTCACCGATGATGGTGGCTTCCTGCATCTGATTGATCGAGGGGAGCAGCAGCTGGCCAAGCTGCTTGCCTTGGTGCTCTGCGTGGTGATTGCCGCCGCCACCTTCCAACTGGTCGCGGTCGTGATCGGTTCGCTGTTCACCTCCAACAGCCGCTGGATGGGGGACGACCTCACCGCAGTGCTGGGCGATCTGCTCAATCTCCTGATCGCCCTGGAGGTGCTGCAGAACATCACCTCCTATCTGCGGCGCCACGTGGTGCAGATTGAGCTGGTGCTTCTCACCGCGATCACCGCCGTTGCCCGGAAGGTGATTGTGCTGCCACCCGGTGCGGAGAACAAGCCGCAGCTGCTTGTGGGTCTGGGAATCGCGGTGCTCTCTCTGGCCGCTGCCTTCTGGCTGGTGCGCAGCCTCAGTCTGCGCAAGCCGCCTTCGAGAACAGGGCCAGCCATACGGAACCGGGAGCCGGATCCGTCCGTTCCAGACGATGGGCTCGATGAGCTCTGATCCAGAGGCTGTCTCCGGCTGTCATTTGCCGCGCCTCGGGTTCATCAGCAAAGCGCAGTGTGGCGCTGCCGCGTAGCAAGAGCACCCATTCGTGCTCCTCCTGGTCGTACCAGAAGTGGTCGGGATTGGCGAAGTCGCAGGAATGGATCCGCTCCAGACGCAGGCCCGGCGCCTCAAGCAGCAGGCGGGTCTCTTCGGTTCCAGCGGCTGGACAGGAACCAGCCAGCAGGTTGTCATCACCGGCGGCAGGGTTCTCCTGCTCTCCCCAGCGGCGACCGATCTCAAAACCACGGCTTTGCGCCAGACTCACCACCTGATGGTGGTGGTTGCAGTCGCGCAGGGCCTGGCGCAGCGCCGGATCCGCTTCGCTGAGGGCCACGAAGGCCTGGAGCGCTCGAACCTTCTCGAGGAACTGCTGCAGCTGGGCTTCGGCCATGGCAGGAGCACGGATCAACGGAGCGACTTGATCATCCGCCAGCGCAGAAACGTCGCTCCGCCGAAGAGCACCTCCTCCTCCTCCTGCACCTCCCAGCCGAGTCGCGTCAGCAGGGGCCGTGACAGCTGGCTGGCCTCGGTGCGCAACTGCGCGCAATGCTGACGGCGGGCATGGGCTTCCAGCTGGAGCACCAGGGCCGTGGCGCGCCCCTGGCGGGATGAACGGCCGCGGCAATAGAGCAGAGAGAGTCGATCGATCGGATCGAGTACAGCGAAAGCTTCGATCCGCTGGGAATCGTCTGCTACGCAACTGGCGAGGCCGTAGCCGTTGCAGAGGGCGGAACGCACCGCATCGCCGCGAGCAGCGTTGGTGGCCCAGGCCTCGATCTGTGTGCTGCTGTAGAGACCCTGAGTCTGGGAGATTACGGCGTCGTGATAGAGGTCAATCAGCTGGTTCAGATCCTCGGCAACCAGCGGACGGATGAGGGTCATGAAACTTGTGGTGGCATGGGTTGGTGTCACGACAACAGCTAATGCTGGTGTACGTTACGGGGGTCGGTCAATTGCTAGCGAAGACATTCCATGCTCATCGGAACGGAACTACTGGCCAAGGTCAAGGAACTCGGTGATGCCAGCAAGTCGGAGATCGTCCGGGAATGCGGCTATGTGTCGTCCAAGAAGGATGGAGGCGATCGACTGAATTTCACCGCCTTCTACGAGGCCCTGCTCGAAGCCAAGGGCGTGGCGTTCGGTGGTGGCGGCAAGGTTGGCAAAGGTGGACGCAAGCTCAGCTACATCGCCACGGTTCAGGGCAATGGCAACCTGCTGATCGGCAAGGCCTACACCGCCCTGCTCGAGCTGGAGCCCGGTGAGGAGTTCGAGATCAAGCTGGGTCGTAAACAGATCCGTCTGCTGCCCGTCGGTGCCATGGAAGAGATGCTTGAGGATGAGGACGAGTGACAGTGCAGCGCAAGTGTTCATGGGGTGGCCTGGTCATCCCATGGCTGCTGGTGCTTGGGCTGGTCGCTTCGCTGCTGATCGTCCAGCCCGGAGCCGCGCTGGCTCTGGCTGAAGCCGAGCCCAGGTCTGAACAGATCAGCACTGCCCAGGTCAGCACTGCCCAGGTCAGTGCTTCCCAGTCAAGCGGTGCACAGCTGTTCGAGAATCATTGCGCCGGTTGTCACCTGCAGGGAGGCAACATCATTCGTCGCGGTAAGACCCTCAAACTGGCGGCCCTGCAACGCAATGGCATCGCTGATGCCGACGCCGTTGCCGCCATCGCCAGAGCAGGCGTGGGTCAGATGGGCGGCTATGCCGACGTGCTTGGGGATGAGGGTGTGTCCGTGGTGGCGGCCTATGTGTGGCAGCAGGCCCAGGCTGACTGGCCCAGACAGCCTCGGGACACCTGATCCAGGGCCTGGCACCTCAGAACGCCTGGATCCAGGGATAGACCGCAACGGCTGTCCAGATGCCGTTGCGCCAGTAGACGTCGGACTTGACCAGGTCTTCAACCTCCTGCAGAGATCCGGCCTCGAAGATTCCGAACACGTGGGTGCTGGCTTCGGTGGGTCCAAGGGTGACCAGGGTTCCAGCCTCTTTGAGGCGCTGCAGACCCGCCAGGTGCTCCTGGCGGTAGGGCGTGCGTTTTTCGAGAGCGTTGTCGCAGTAGGTGCCCCAGAGCACAAACTTCGCCATCACCAATCGGTCGGTGTGGTCCGACAGTAAGGCCCATGGGACAGCAATCCGTCACAGCAGGAAGCAGCTCGGCAGGGTGGTCTGAGCGCGCGTCAGCCGTGCCACCAGCCGCCGCCCGGCTGGAGGCGGTGGCCAGCCCTGTGATTCCGGAGGTGGCGGCCCTGACCCGCCAGACCCCCGGCACCCTCTCCCTGGCCCAGGGGATGGTGCACTGGGCTCCGCCGCCCGGGGTGGATGTCGCCGTTCGGCAGGCTCTCGACGCCGCTGCCAGCCAGCCAGGCGGCTGCAGCGCCGCCCTGCATCGCTACGGTGCCATGGCCGGCGAGCCGGAGCTGCTGGCGGCGATCGGCACGAAGCTGCGGCACCAGAACCAGCTGGATCTGGAGGGCAGCGCCCTGCTGGTCACGGCCGGCAGCAACATGGCCTTCAACGCTGTGGCACAGGTGATCTGTGATCCCGGCAGTGAGGTGTTGCTGCCGGTTCCCTATTACTTCAACCACGCCATGGCGATCCAGCTGGCTGGCGGCGTGCCGGTGCCGGTGGAGGCCGGCTGGATTCCGGACCCGGAGATTCTGGCCAGGGCGATCACACCGCGCAGCCGCGCGATTGTGACGATCTCCCCCAACAATCCCAGCGGCCTGGTGATTCCCGCATCGGTGCTGGCGGCGATCAATGCCCTGTGCGAGCGCCACGGCCTGTTCCACATCAACGACGAGGCCTACGAACTGTTCGTGCATGGCGCCGAACCCCACTGGAGCCCGGGCTCCCTGGCGGGCAGTGGTGCCCACACCATTTCGCTGTATTCCCTCTCCAAGGCCTATGGCATGGCGGGCTGGCGGATCGGTTATGCGGCGTTGCCCCAGCAGCTGATGGCCGCTGTGGCCAAGGTGCAGGACACGGTGATGATCTGTCCGCCTCTGCTCAATCAGCGGGCTGCCCTGGCTGCCCTGGAGGCTGGCCCAGCCTGGTGTGCATCGCGCATCGCGGCCCTGGGGGAGCGTCGCCGCCAGCTGGTGAACGCCCTGAATGAGGCGGCTGAAAGCCTGCCCTGTGCCCTGCTGGCCCAGCCGGATGGGGCCTTTTATGCCCTGCTGCGCATCGATGCGCCTTGCGGCACCCTGGGTTCGCGGGATCTGATGCGGCGGCTGGTGCTGGAGCAGCGACTGGCCAGCGTGGATGGCGCGAGCTTCGGGCTGGTGGATCAGAGGCACGGCTGTGTGCTGCGGCTCAGCTACGGCATGCTCAATGCGGCGGAGCTGGAGGAGGCACTGCGGCGCCTCAGGCAGGGCATCAAGGCACTGATCCAATCCGGCCCCAGCGGCCCATGAATGGCCAGGTGAGATCGATGGGTGCCGCACCATTCTGCGGCCAGAGCGCCCGCAGGTCCCTCTCCGCTTCCACCAGGGGATCGACCCCCTGCTCCCGAGCCCGCTGTACGGCCGACCAGGTGCCCAGATGGCCGAGGAAGGTGGCCAGGTCCCAGTGACGCTCAATCGCCAGATCGTCGGGGAAGGGCCATTCCTCTGCGGGAAAGGTCAGATCCTGGTAAGCGTTGTCGACCAGCCGTCGCTCGGGAGGCCACCAGGGCGCCAGGGTGTCGCTGTAGAACGTCTCAAACCAGGCGCGCAGTGCCGCGGAGGGCATGTGCACGGGCAGGTAGCCGATCCAGGCCATGGCGGCACCCGGTCGTGCCACGCGACGCAGCTCGGCGTCGAAGGCGGGTCCGGCGAACCAGTGCACCGCCGCTGCCACCATCACCCCTGAAACGCTGGCGGGCTCCAGGCCACTGGCTGTCGCGGAAGCGCAGCGGTAGTGCACCCGCTCCTGCGCTGCGGCCGATGCCAGTTGCTCGGCACTGGCATCGGTGGCGATCACCTCGCTGAAGTGGCGGGCCAGGGCCAGGGAGGCCTGGCCGCTGCCGCAGCCGCAGTCCCAGACCCGATCACGCTGGGGACAACGCGCCGCGAAGCGGGCGAAGAAGGGCTCCGGGTAGGTGAGCCGGTAGCGGGCGTAGTCGCCGGCCACGGCGCCGAACCAGCGGGAGGCGGCCGGAGCACCTGGACTCGTGGACTTTCCTGGTGCATTTGACGGCATGAAAGCCATCATGGAGGCAACGGCATGTGGGTGATGGCCCTCCAACGAACCCTCCAGCGGCTCCAAGGCCGTTCCGTTGCAACCCCATTCCTCCTGGTGGTTGCTGGGTTGTTGGCTTTGCTTCCGGCAGGTTGCGGTCCTGCCCTGCAGGTTCAAGCCAACGACCAGCCGGACGTCCCTTCCCCTCAGCCAATCGGTGCAGCCGGGCTTGCAGCCGTCGACATGGCCAACCCCCTAGGCCTCGCCTGAGCTCCTCCCCAGCAAGACTCAGGCGTCCAGCCCCAGACGCAGAGTCGAGCAGAACCGGCCGGCAGCAGCGGCGACATCCTCTCCGGCGGCATGGGCTTCGGCCATCACCTTGACCAGAGCGCTGCCCACGATGGCTCCGTTGGCGCCCCAGTCACGCACCTGGCGGGCCTGCTCAGGTCCGGAGATGCCGAAGCCCACGGCCACGGGGGTGCCGTCGCTGGTCTTGAGCTGCTGCACCAGGCTGCCGACGCGGCTCTGCAGGCTGGTCCGCACCCCCGTCACGCCGGTGACACTGACCAGATAGGTGAACCCTCGGCTGGCGGCATGGATGCGGGCCATCCTGTCGGCTGGAGTGGTGGGGGCCACCAGCAGCACCAGGTCGAGCCCTTCGGCGGCGGCGATCGGCGAGAGCTTTTCGGCTTCCTCCAGAGGCAGATCGGGAACCACCAGGCCGGCGGCACCGGCGCTGGCGGCCTCCTTGCAGAAGGTCTCCATGCCCCGGTTGAGCAGGGGATTGCTGTAGGTGAACAACACCACCGGCGTGCTGAGCGCACCGCGCAGACCATCCAGCAGCTCCAGCACTGATGCCGGCGTGGTTCCGGCCCGCAGGGCGCGGCTGGCGGCGGCCTGAATCACCGGGCCATCGGCCAGGGGATCGCTGTAGGGGATTCCCAGCTCAATCAGATCGGCGCCGTTCTCCTGAAGTGTCAGCAGCGTCGCAGCGGTGGTGGCCAGATCGGGATCGCCGGCCATCAGGAACGGCATCAGGGCGCAGCGTCCCTGCTCAGCGAGGGAGGCGAACCGCTGGTCGATGGCCGTAGCAGCGCTGCAGGCGGAAGGTGTCGCGGCAGAGGGGCTCATCAGCCGATCCGAAGGGGCGTCGGAAGCGAGCCTATGGGGTCACATGTCGGCGTCGGCCTGGAGCTGGCCCACCTCAGCCAGGAGCTTCTCTTGCTCCTCGGGGCTGAGGGAATCGAATTTGGCCTGCAGCTGCTCGATCGTGTGAGCGTCGTAGGCCTCGCGGTAGGTGCGACGCTGCTCCATATAGGTCATTTTTCCCGTCACCACCCGCAGCAGGTAGGTGGCTGTCCAGCCCACCACCACCAGCACCAGCAGCACCGAAGAGGCGATGCCGGCACTGAAGCCCTCGTAACCAGTGGCGGTGAAAATGCCATAGCCAATCCCGCCAAGCCCGAAGACCAGCAGACCCAGCAGGATCGCCTGAGCGCGGCTCATGAGCCCGCGTCTCCCTGGCCTGCCATGCGCAGGTTGATGAAGGGAGAGAACAGGATCAGGCCGGGGAAAAAGAGAAACACCAGGCCGTAGACGCCGAAGCGCTCAATCTTGCCCATCACATACCAGCGCTTCACCATCCACCAGTACAGGGCCAGGGGCACCACCACCAGGTAGGCACCCGCGAGGGCAACAAACGCTCCAAGCCCGAGCAGGTTGTCTGCCGTGAGGAAGCCGGGCATGACCAATCGGAGCACCACTGCGGCGAATTTAGGATGGCTGCGCCGGGGGCATGGCGGAATCGGTAGACGCAGCGGACTTAAAATCCGCAGGTGGCGACACTGTGGGGGTTCAAGTCCCCCTGCCCCCATCACTGAAAAGGCTTGCGGTAACTGGATTTTGGCAAGATGCTTATGGCCGACGCGGTTTTGGAGTTAGGCACGAATTAGGCACGAAAAAGCCCAAAAAGGGCCAGACTAGGCACGGTTTTAGGCACACCTGCCATGCCCCCCAGGGACCCGTATCTGACCCGAGTCAACCGGGCTCTCAAGGAGCTGGGATGCGGGGTCGCGATTGAGGTTGCCCCCTCCGGCAAGCGCCTGCGGCTCAGGAGCACAATGCCGCTGCCCGACGGTACCTGGAAGCAGCAGCGCATCAGCACCCCGATCACCTATCCCGCGGGATTGGAGCAGGCCCGCAAGCTCGCCGAGGAGCTCGGCCGGGATATCGAGCTCCACCGCATGGGGCTGGACCCCTTCCCCTTTGAGCGGTGGTTCGATGACTCCCAGAAAAGTGGAGGCGTCAGGAAGGGTGGGGAGGCCGAAGACGGGATCAGCGGCGTGCAGGCGATCCGCCGCACCGAGCAATGGTGGATCCAGCAGCGCAGGCGTGGTGTGAGTGCCTCGGTCTCCTGGGCCACCGACTACGCCTCGCCCCTCAAGCCACTGCTGTCTCTGGAGAAGATCGATCTGAAGGTGCTGACCGCTTTGGTCGAGAGCAAGGAGGTAGGGAGCCGCAACCGGCGTCGGGCTTCGATCGCCACTGTGGCGGTGGCCCGTGCGATCGAGCTGGGCCCGGAAGCCGTCCAAAAGCTCAAGGATCTCGGCAAGGGGTACACCCCACAGAAGGATGCCGCCCCTCGTGAGCTGCCCACGGATGCGGTGATTCTTGAGGTGATCGATGCGTTACCGGCCGATTGGCAGTGGGTTGCCGGTGTTTGCGCCACCTATGGCACTCGCCCCCATGAGGCACTGATGAAGGCCCAGGTCCAGCCCAATGGTCTCGTGGCGATTGAGGGAGGAAAAACCGGAGCTCGGCAGGGGCTGCCGCTGCCGAAAGCGTGGATCGATCGCTGGTCGCTTGAACTCAGGCGCCTGCCCGGCATCAACCTCGATCGCGACCACCGCACGGTGGGAGCACAGCTGGGTGTGGCGCTGCGGCGGTTCGGGGCACCCTTTCAGGCCTATGACCTGCGCCATGCCTGGGCGGTGCGGGCGA
This sequence comes from Synechococcus sp. CCY9202, assembly GCF_034931685.1. Lineage (NCBI taxonomy): Bacteria > Bacillati > Cyanobacteriota > Cyanophyceae > Synechococcales > Synechococcaceae > Synechococcus > Synechococcus sp. CCY9202. The sequence goes on along the minus strand of NZ_JAYGID010000039.1, from coordinate 2,876 downwards.
TTCACAACCCGCAGATCAGCCCGTCCCTTGCGGCCAAGAGCCTCGGGCATTCCCTGATGGTGCACACCACGCTCTACCAGCGCTGGTTTGACAGCGCCTCGATGGCCTCACTTGTTGCGCAGATGTGAGGCGAAGCCCTCCACATCCACGTACAGCGTCCTGCGCTTGCCGGTGTCGCCGGTGGTGGCACTCACGAACTGAGGAGGGATGCGACCGCGGTCGATGGCCATGCGCAGAGCACGGGTGCTGGGGAAGTGCAGGGCCCTGGCAGCCTCGGCCAGGGGCAGCCAGGGGCTGCTGCTGAGCCTGGGCTTCAGCTCCATCTTCGCTTGGATCACATTCAGCTGAGCACAGATGAGATTGAGTTGCTGCTTGATGTCATCCGCAGCTGTCAGAGATGGGCTCATGGCAGTTGGATTCTCGCAACACCATTTGAGGGCACCACGAAAAATACCGATTTACCTTGGAAGCAGCGATTGAGACTCATGTACTGGCCGGCGTCGGCATTGGCCAATGGTCGCGACAAGGCCGATTTTTCGTGGTGCCCTTGAGCCCCTGAGATCAGCGATTGAGCGCTGTTGAACCGTGCAAACCGTGTAAGTCCTGGATATCTGCACGGTTTGCACGGTTCAGGGGCATCCATACAGGCCGTGCAGGAGGTCAAATAAAAAGGCCGCAGCGAAGTTCGCCACGGCCCTGAGTTCTTGCTGAACTGATTATGGCGTCTCCGGAGATTGCTGCGACTACTTTCTGCTGGGCTGTTCAGCAACAAAGTGGTGCGTCCTGGGGCGCCTCCGATCAGGAGGTTCGCCCATGACCCCCTGCAACTACACAGCACTGAGGGAAGCGGTCGGCCATCTGTCCCGGCTGGGGCTCAGCCTGCAGACGGTGATTCCAGTGGCGCTTCCTGCCGAGTCCTACCCGGTGGCCAAGCAGAACAGCACAACCGGTCAAAGGGAGGTTCAGCGTGACAACAACGGGCAGCTTCTCCCTGCATTTGACGGCAAGAACGCGAGTTTCTGGCTGGCTGATGGCGAGCCGAGATTGACAAGTCAGAGCCAGCCGGCTGATGAGTCTGAGGTGTTGAAACGGCTTGATGTCGCCGAGCGACTGGGACAGCCGATCGAACTCGTCATCATCCCGTCCACGGATGTGGTGGACATCGATTCTGATCGCAAGAATTATCCAAGCAAGGAGGCTCTGGATCAGGACTGGATGCCTCTGCTGGATTTCTGCCCGGAGCTCACGCAGACCCGCGTTGAGCGCACCCCCGGCGCGGGGTCGGGGCGGGGTCCGCTCACCCGTTTCAGCCGTCGCAACCCCTGCCCGGTCTGCGGTCGCGTCAAGGATGCGAAGTGCTCCACCAACGCCAACGGCCTGGTGCTCTGCTGGCGCGGGACCACCCACCAGCCGCCGAGCTGGGCAGACCGCAAGGGCAGCCACGGCCCCGGTCACGACGGCCAGGAATGGGCATTCCTGGGTGATACCGAAGGCTGGGGCAAGTTCCGGTTGCATCAGCCGCAGGAGCACCGCAAAACGGTCAGGCCCAAGGCCACACGGGCGTGGATCTACCGAGACCGCGATGGGCGCCAACTGCTGGAGGTGCGACGGACTGACGACGGCGATGGCAACCGGAAGATCTATCAGCGGGCTCTGGTGGCCGACAAGGCCCCCCGCGATCTGCAGGGGCTGGCCATGCCCTACGGCTACCTGGAGGCCCTGGAGGCCCTGGAGGCCGGCGCTGAGGCGGTGTTCTGGGTGGAGGGTGAGCCGTGCGTCGATGCGCTGCGGTCGCTGGGTCTGCCGGCAGTGACCAGCATCGGCGGCGCTGGCAAGTTCAACCCCGCCCGCGATGGCGGTTTGTTCCCGCCCGATCGGCTGGTGATCGCCCCAGATCGCGACCGCAAGGGGATCGAACATGCCCGCCAGATTGCTGCCGCCTATCCCGGTGCCCGGTGGTTGCTGTGCTGGCCCGATCAGCCGCACCTGTGGAACGGCTCCTGCCCTGCCAATGGTGGCCTTGATGTAGCCGACTGGATCGCGCAAGGCGCCACCGCTGAGTGGTTGCTGGCCGCCATCACGACCGATCCGCCGGGGCTGGAGGCTGCCGCTGCTGTGGCGCCCCAGGCAGCCGAACAGAAGCTAGAAGGCCTGGCCGACACTGCCGCCGCCCTACTGGCCCGGAAGGTGCCCTACGCCGCCCGGCTGCCCCTGCTGCGGGCCACTGCCGAGGAACTGGAGCTCACCATCCGGGATCAGGAGCTGACAGCCATCCTCACCGCCGCCAGGCGGCGTAGGGCGAACGACGGCCAGGCCGACATGCTGCAACCCGGCGAACGTCTGGACCTGACGCCAGAGCCGTGGGCATGGGACGGCATGGTGATCCGCGGCGCCTTCAACCTATGGGTCGCCCTGCCGAAGGTGGGCAAGACATCCTTGGCGCTGGCCTGGCTGGATGCCTGGTTTCGGCATGAACCGGCGTTTCTGGATCGAACGCTGGTCGGGCCCTGCCCCCCGGTTCTGATCGTTGGCACCGATCAAGGCCAGGCCGATTGGGGCCGGATGCTGCAGGCGATCGGCTGGGTTGATTCCGCCGGCACCATCGGCGGCCCCCTGGTGGGGCTTGTTCACGCTGGCCGGCCCCTGCACCTGGACCCGGAAGGAATCGACCGGATCGCCGAAGTAGCGCAGCGTCACCCTGGCCTGGTGGTGCTCGTTGACAGCCTCTCTGCCTGCCTGATGCCCCTAGGAGTTTGCTGAAAAACGAGCCCACGAGCCAGTTTTCCACAGGCATCAGTGGATTTCCGGCTCAAAAAGTCGGATCGGCGGCTATCAGAGCCGCAAACTGCCCGATTTCGGCATCGTTGGCCTCTCTG